>DYOP01000050.1:14680-16663 GCA_020720425.1 Bdellovibrio sp.
AACCGCCATGATATCGAGCTGACTCTTATCACTGAAATGCGCCAACAAGGCACCCCACTGGATATCGCCATTAAACAAATGAACGCCTGGGGAGCTAAAGTCTACACCCAAGAACCAGAAAGAATTAAAGATATTGAAAGGCAAGTGCGCGATGTATATAAAAAAGATCTCGAGGCCGACAAGCTCTACCAATTCGGATGCTATGGCGAAATAAAATCTGCCTATTGCTCTGCTAAATGTAAAATATACCCCACCCTTGATAAAACAAAACGAGCTGAACCTCTTGATTGCACCAAATTACAAAAAAATGAGAACGAAGCCCGCCGCAACCCCGCCCTAGAAATGTCCGAAGGGCAACTCGCCGATACTATTATTAAAAATATGCCCATGCTCTGTAAATCAAACGGGCAATACTTCCAATGGGTAACAACACACTGGAAAAGAATCGACGGCGATATGTTCGAGGACACCCTTGTGAAACTCGCGATGACCATGTATGGTAATCAAGCCACTATTAAAAAAAATAAGGCCCTCGCCGAACACGTCGTAGCAAAAATTCCCATCGCCCCAGAATCAAATCACTTCTTCTCGAGCTGCACTGATAAATTTAATTTCTCAGACTGCACCGCAGTTATTCTTAACTTCGAGGGTAAACTTCTACTTGAGAAAAAACCCCATAACCCCAATGACTACCTCGCCTACTGCGCCCAATTCCCACTAGAAGCCCCTCACAACCTGGCAAAAGGCTCCGAATTCTCTAAGTACCTGGCAACACGGCTTCAAGACGTCGGTGAAGACGGCGTAAGAATAATAAAACAAATGCTGGGGGCCGCACTTATCCCCTACGTCCCACGAATTTTCTTCATCGAAGGCATCACGAATTCGGGGAAATCTACCCTCGCAAAACTTATTATAAAACTCCTAGGGCAAGAAAACGTGTCAGAAGTCCTGCCCGTTATTAAAGGAGGAGGAGCTGATAGATTTAACTGGGAACCAAGCATCGGGAAACTCGCCAATATAGTGCTGGAATTGCCTAAAACCGCAGAATTGGATGTAAATACTTTGAAAATGATACGCGATAAGGCCCCAATTAGTATAGATAGAAAACAACAAAAACACGTGAAAGCCACACTGCCATTTATGCATATTTACTGCTGCAATCAAATGCCCTCAAGCTTTGAAGGCAACTCCGGAGCTCTTAATAACAGGGTTTCGATGCTGTTTTTCAAGCCAGGGTATCTTAACGGCTCTGGGAGCGTTGTGGAGTACGCGGAGCATATATGGAATGACGATGCGGGGAGCGTTTTAGAGGTGGCGAGGGAAGGGTTGGCAGATCTTATTGAATCCGGGTTTCATTACTTTAATGGTATTAATTCGGCGAAAATGGCGAGTGACTGGCAAAAAATGACCGATAATATTACACTCTATTTTGGAGATGTCAACAACGGAGAATGGGGGGAAAATTTATTTAAATCCCTAGAAGGGACGAAGTTTGAAAAAGGGGCAGTGATATACTCGGATTTTCGACAGTGGTGTACCGAATCTGGACGAAAACCGATGGGTAAGCATAGTTTTTACAAGGAGCTGGAAACACGGTTCGAGGTGCCTCGAAAAAATAATGGCATGGGGGGAGAGCGTTTTTTGATAGAAAAAGTGATTCAAAAACCGATAAATGGGAAATCCGATACAAATCCGATATTTGTAAGTTATTGAAATTATTTATATCTCTGTTTTTTTATCGGATATCGGATTTTTTAAAGAATAGATATATATAATATATATAATTACGATGTAATATTATGATACACACATGTAAATATATAGGCTTGTATAATGTATATGTAAATGTAGCAAAGTGATTTAAAATGAAATCCGATAAAAAAACCGATATTGGGTTTTGGCTTAAAAAAAAATATGAAATATGATGCGCCGCGCAGCAGAAAATAGGGGGGGAATTTGATGGTTTTGGGAATTTGATGGTTT
>DYOP01000051.1:0-2733 GCA_020720425.1 Bdellovibrio sp.
GTACCGCCAAATCCAAATGAATTATTCATGACATGATCGATTTTACCTTGTCGGGCCTGGTGGGGTATATAATCAAGATCACAAAGAGGGCTTGGATTATCTAAATTAATGGTTGGCGGAGCAATTTGATCAATTAAAGTCTGAATACAAAAACTAGCTTCAATGGCTCCAGCAGCACCTAAGGCGTGACCTGTCATACTTTTTGTAGAGCTAACCCAAAGTTTTTTTGAATAATCCTTAAAGACTGATTTAATGCCTTGGGTTTCGAGTTCATCTCCCATCGGGGTCGAGGTGCCATGGGCATTAAGGTAACTTATGTTTTCGGGAGTAAGCCCCGCATCTTTGAGGGCCTGGTTCATAGCTAGGGCGCCGCCAGCCCCCTCAGGAGCAGGGCTAGTAATATGATAGGCATCAGAAGAGGCTCCATAGCCGGTCACTTCAGCTAAAATTGTGGCCCCACGTTTTAAAGCATGATCTAGGCTTTCTAAAATAAAAGTGGCCGAGCCTTCGGCTAAAATAAATCCATCTCGGTTGCTATCAAAAGGGCGAGAGGCCTGAGCGGGATTATCATTTTGGGTCGAAAGGGCCTTCATTGATGCAAATCCGCCAATGGCTAAAGGGCAAATGGTGCTTTCAGAGCCCCCGGCTACCATGACTTCAGCAAGTCCAAAACGAATGAGTCTGGCGGCTTCGCCAATGGCATGGGCTCCTGAGGCGCAAGCTGATGTAATGGCAAAATTTGGGCCTTTTAAGTTTAAGGCGATACTCACTTGGCCCGAAGCTAGATTGGTAATAACAGAAGGAATAAAAAAAGGAGATATCCGGTCAGGACCTTTTTCAAGGTAACGTTGGGTTTGTTCTTCGATTGTGGGTAACCCTCCCATTCCAACTCCGATATAACAGCCTGTTGTTTGAGAAAGTTCTTCGGTCATAGTTAGCTGCGCTTGATCCATAGCCATTTTAGCTGTAGCCAGAGAGTAATGAATAAAAATATCCATTCTTTTGGCATCTTTTTTGGGAACATATAAATCGGTATTAAAATCTTTTACTTCGCCTGCAATTTGTGACGAAAATTTTGAAGCATCAAATTTCGTAATTTTGGTAATGCCACTTATGCCATGAATGGCTTTATCCCAAGCCTCCGTCATAGTGTTACCAAGTGCTGAAACATGTCCCATCCCTGTTATGACGACTCGATTTTTATAATTCATATTTATAAAACTCCTAAAATGCTAGTTAATGATAAGATCATTCAACCGACTTAGTTTTGCCGCTAATGTCGTTAGTTACGTCAATTAAGCTATTATCAGCTATTGGCCTATTAACTAATTAACCTGTTCGCTTACTCATCTATTAGTTTACTAGCTTACTAGCTTACTCGGTTAATAACTTAATTCTACTGATAAGATTTTATAGGCAAATCTTTTTGTAGTTAAAATAACCCGCTTGCTATTAAAAAACATTTTGAGGATTAAAGAAAGAACAAATAATTGAGTTAGCATAATTCGGAGTGGCATAAACGAATACTTTATAATAAGGAGTTGACGATTCTTGCCTATTTTCGTGCAATTTCAAACGAGCTCGTAAACTTATTTTAATAAAGGTGGATTATGACTAATTTAAAAGATAAAAAAATACTTGTTACTGGCGGGAGTCGCGGGATAGGCGCGGCCATTGTTAAACATCTTGCTCAGTGTGGGGCAAAGGTGGCTTTTACCTATACTTCTCGTCCTGATGCGGCAGAAAGTGTGATTCAAAGTTTAGCTAATCCTGAGCAGCATTTATGCTTAGCAATGGATGTTACCAAAGCAGAGTCCGTTGAGCAAGGTTACCAAAAAGTGCTCGAGTTTTTTGGGGGGGCGCTTGATGGTTTGGTTAACAATGCCGGTATTACAAAAGATCAGCTGTTTTTAAGAATGAAAGAGCAGGACTTTGATGACGTATTAAATGTAAATTTAAAAGGCACTTTTTTACTTTGCAAACAAGCAACTAAAACCATGATGAAGCAAAAAATGGGATCTATTGTTAATATTACCAGCGTTATTGGACAAACGGGTAACCCGGGACAGGCCAATTATGCCGCAAGTAAAGCCGCTGTCGAAGCTATGAGTAAATCACTCGCTCTTGAATTTGGTTCACGTCAGATTCGTATTAACTGCGTCGCCCCTGGTTTTATCGAAACTGAAATGACACATATATTAACGGCTGAACAAAAAGAGAAGATTTTAGATAAGGTCCCTTTGGGCCGAATGGCTTACGCAAATGAAGTGGCCAGCGCGGTTGCCTTTTTATTAAGCAGTGACGCATCGTACATTACTGGACATACCCTTAATGTTAATGGTGGATTATTTTTAGGTTAAGAATTAAGTTGTTAATTCAAAAGTTAAGGGGAAATAAATGGATACCGAACGAGGAGGAATGATGTCGATGAATCCAAAAGTTAAAGATATTATTGTTGATCAACTGGGTGTTGATCCTGAAAAAGTAAAAGTTGAGGCTTCTTTTATTGATGACCTTGGTGCTGATTCTCTAGATATAGTCGAACTCGTTATGGCTATGGAAGAAGAATTTGACCTTGAAATCCCTGATGAAGATGCTGAAAAACTACGAACCGTAGGTGATGTAGTTAACTTTTTGCAATCAAAAGGTAAATTATAAAAAAGGCTTAAAAGGGCAATTTGTAATAAATTGACCCTAAAAGTATGATTAATATTGTTAGTTATAAAAGGTGAG
>DYOP01000051.1:2833-12904 GCA_020720425.1 Bdellovibrio sp.
ATTTGAGTGTGATGATTTAATAAAGAAAGACGCTAAAGATAAGCAATAAAAGAAATTTCTTAAAGAAAACTTCTTAAAGAAAATTTTAATGCCCATCACTCAGGCTAGCAAAAATAGTTATACCTTTAAAAATATCTGTAAAATAAAAATTAGAATTTTGTTTTTATTATTTTAACCTGTTAGGATTATTTGATTTTATCGATAATTCTAATGGGTTATTTTTTATCAGTTCTCTTAAAGTTAAGTGAGGTTACTTATGGCTATTAAAGAGTTAAGTCCTGAACAAGTCAGATCAATGACCCTTGAACAAAAAGATGAGTGGTGGTTAAAAAATATCTATCGTGGCAATATGCCTCAGCTCAATCTTAGGTCAGCTTTAACCGGTGTGCTACTTGGTGGAGTGCTAAGTTTAACGAACTTATACATTGGAATAAGAACAGGCTGGACTTTGGGTGTTGGGATTTCGTCTGTTGTTTTATCTTTTGCACTTTTTAAGGTTTTATCTTCTTTTAATTTAAGTAAAGAAATGAGCGTTTTAGAAAACAATGCCATGCAATCCATAGCCACAAGCGCAGGGTATATGACAGCGCCTATGATGGCTTCGTTACCAGCTTATATGATGGTAACAGGCGAAGTGATCCCCATGTGGCAAACCTTTTGGTGGATTGTTGTTTTATCAATTTTAGGTGTGCTATTTGCTTTTCCTTTAAAAAAGCGTTTTATCAATGATGATCAGTTGCCCTTTCCTGAAGGGTATGCAGCCGGAGTTGTATTAGATAGTTTGCATTCGGATCAGGGTAAAGAGGGCCTTTTTAAAGCTCGATTACTTGGTATTGGAGCTGGGTTATCGGCATTAATCGAGTTTTTACGAAGCGAGTCGGTATTAGTTAAGCTTAAATTATCTTTTTTAAGGTTACCCGAGTACTGGGATGGATTTATTTACAATTATTTTACCCCTAAGATATGGGGGACCTCGCTACAATCTTTAAGTATACAGTTTAATTCTTCTATTGTGATGATGGGCACCGGTGGCCTAATGAGCATGAAAACATCGATGTCTCTGGTGCTTGGTGGATTTTTAAATTTTTTTATTTTAGCTCCCTTTATGATTTCTGAGGGGATTATCCCTGAGGCTAAATTTAAAGCTATCACCATGTGGTCTTTGTGGGGTGGGGCTTCTATGATGACAACGGCCTCTTTATTTTCGTTTTTTTCAAAACCCGAAGTATTTGTAGAAGCATTTAAACGAGTATTTCAAAAATTGAGTAACAAAAACAAAAATGGTTTAAATGCGAATGCCCCTAAAAAAGAAGATATTTTAAAAAAAATCGAATTGCCGTTATGGGTTTCTATTGTTGGAATTCCTTTAGTCGGCGCTTTAACAGTTTATATGGGACATACTTGGTTTGGGATTCATTATGTTTTAGGTATTATTGCTATTCCTCTTGTTTTTTTGTTTACGCTTATTGCGGTAACGGCAACAGGGCTGACCTCAATTACTCCCGGAGGAGCTTTAGGCAAGCTAACCCAGATTACCTATAGCGTAATGGCCCCAGGTAACATTACTACAAACCTTATGACGGCCGGGATTACATCTGAGGTATCACTTAATGCAAGTAACCTTTTAATGGATATTAAGCCAGCTTATATGTTAGGCGGAAAGCCTCGCCATCAGGCTGTGGGCCATGTACTTGGTATTTTTGCTGGGGGCTTAATTGCTGTACCTGCTTTTTATTCGATCTTTCATGGTGATATTTCACTGTTTACCTCTGATGCGATGCCATTGCCCGGAGCTGCCATCTGGAAAGGGGTGGCTGAAGTTTTAACTAAAGGCTTAAGCACTCTTCATCCGACCGCTCAAATGGCGGCTTTAATTGGAGCCATTTTAGGAATCGTGTTTGAATGGATTGATAAAAAAAAGCACGGAAAGTTTTTTCTTTCTCCTGTTGGTATTGGTTTAGGTTTTGTACTTCCTTTTTATGATGCTTTGTCTATGTCTTTGGGTACTCTTTTCTTTTGGCTAGCAAAAAAGAAATGGACAAATAAACAAAGCGTGGGTTACCGAAGCTTTGTTGCGAACCAAGAAACTTTAGCCGCCGGAATTATTGCCGGAGGATCAATTATCGGTATTATTCTGCTACTTATCGAAAATGCAGTATAAAAAGGTTTAATGTTTTTTGCTATTTAAAGCTCATATCGTTAAGGTTTTACACTTTTAAAGCTGTGGATTTATATAATTTTATATCTAAAGCCAAAGGGTGCACACTTAAAGCGGCGTAATTGCCTCCAGCTCTGCGTCATAAGGGGGCAATGGGCACAATGGGCACAATGGGCACTCAAAATAGTTCTACCATTCTTTTGTGTCCTTTTTTCCCTTATTCCTTGATCTGAAGCCAATTTTTCCATTTTAAGCATAAATCAATCTGAAAGAAGTCTACTTTAAAAAATTATTTTTATACCATACTTTTTTATTAAGCAGGGGTGAGTCTAAGTACATTTTTGATAAACCGATTGGTTGGTCTTTCCATTTGACTTCAATGGCCCAACTTTTTGGTGAAATAAAATCAATTTCTCCTTTTTTAGAACGGGCAAATCCAAATCGATTATGTTGTCTGATTAAAAATTCATGAGCAACAAGCTCGGCAAGTAAATCAAAGGAGTTTTGAGGGGGTAACATTTCGGCCCATTCAAAAACCATCCAATAAATGAGTGGGTCTCTTAAATAAAATTTTTTTTCTTTTCTAAACTTAGGGGTGCCTAAGTCGAGATCGACTTCATAAAGAGTTTTAAGGGCATAGCAGGATTCTAAAATTTCTACGTAATCTTGAGCCGTATTGTGAGAGCCTATTTGTGTTCGTTGAGCTAGCTTTTGCAAACTAATGGTAGATGAAGTTGTTAAGGCAATTTGAACTAAAATTTCGCGTAAGTAAGTTTCACTTTTACCTAATTTTAAAATATCTCCCAATAGCCAACGTCGGTAAACTTCTTGAGCGGCTAAAGGTGTTTTATTGTGAGGCCCGCACTCGATAAGAGCTGTGGGAAATCCGCCCACTCTAAAGTAAAGTTCAATTTCTTTTTCTGGGTCTAATTTTGGCCAACCCGCTAATTTACGCATTTCCGAAAATTCAAAAAAATCCATGGGTAAGAGCTCAAAATCCCCACCTTTACCCCAGCGGCCAGGCATTTGATCCATTCCTTTTTTGACATCATGGGCATGAGATCCGGTAACAACAATGCGTTTATTATAATAGGTGTCTAAAATAGATTTAATGGGGCGCCACCACTCTTTAACAAATGTGATTTCATCGATCAAAAAAAGGGTTCGATGGATATTGGCCATTAAAATTTCATATAATTCTTTAAAATTTAAAATATTTTCGCAGCTAATGTAAAAAGCATCATTCGGATTTGCTTTTAAAAGCATTGTTTTAAGCCAGCTTGATTTGCCGATTTGCCTTGGCCCACGAATAACAAATAGGCCCGCACCTTCCGGAAGATCTGCAAATTTGCGGTTAAAAGCTAAATTTTTAAGCTCTTTGAGATGCTTATCGCTGTCCTGCCAGTCTTTAATTTCCCAAAAGTTATACATACTTAGCTAGTATTGACCAAAACTGGTCAGTGGTCAATCCAAAATTGGTCAGTGAGCAAAACAAGTTGAGTATTTAAACTCCCCCCATTAGGTTTTTTTATGGGGGGCTGGTTTAATTGTAATGAGTAATTAAATAATTAAATAAGTAAATAAGTAATTTAGTAAGTAATTTAGTAAGTTAACGTTTTATTATAAAAGCGAAAAGGTGGTTGTAAAATTAATTGTCGAAGAGTCAAGTGAAGGGTTTTCTGGGTAAAAGTTAATATATGGACTAAAGTAAATAGTTTTACTAAAGGCGTAACCTAAAGCAACTTGTTGGTTCATTAGTTTTTGTTGCCATAAGGTTTGGTCTTGAGTTTGTCGTGTGTTCCAATAAACAATACCAACAGAAGTATTTAAATTTAACTTGTCTGAAAAATTGTATTTTAAATAAGGGTAAAAGCCAACCTGGTAGCGCAAGGCTTTTTTGTCTGCCTTGATATATTCACGATCAAATAAATAATAATCAATTGATGTTGCCAACTCGAGAGCAACATTAGAATTAGGAACATTGTATATTAAAGTGTTATCATAATCTAAACCCGCGTACTCTCCTAATTTTTTATAAATGTCCATGGTAACGTAGCTTGCGCCAACGCTATTTCTCATTTGAAAGTTATTAAATCGAGTAAACATATCATAACTTATAAAAGGGTTATTAACATCGTACTCTTTAATTCCGTGTAAAGGCGTGTAAGCTCTTACCCCAGTGCCAAGATTTATTGCTGCTAAAGAGTTGATTTTATATCGAGCAGAGATGGTTCCGCTAATTGCCGTTTGGTTTTGGCTTACAATACCATCGGGATTGGGTTGTTTTTCATTTGATAAATCACCCATAGGGGGGCCATAGTATTTAAAACTAAATTTCATGGAATACTTAGAACTAGAGCCGACTTCGGCCCTAAGTTTAGGGTCAGTAATGATATTTTCATTTTTTGGGGTACTGGCCTCAGAGGGAAGCTTAATACGATTTTCTTGAGTCGTGGTTTGAGCGTTAGCTTGGGGTAACACGAGGGCTGCACTCAGGCTTAGGCCTATTAAGCTAAAGCTTATTTTTAAAATTTTCGATTTCATTTTGGTAACTCCTATGTTTTTTAAATTCATATTTGGATTTAAAACTTTTATAAAGCTGTTAAAGTCAGCTAAGTCTAAAAGTCTGTTTAATCTAAAAGTCAGTTTGATCTATTTGAGTTTTATTAGACATTCAAATCATAACTGCTTTTTTTACTGTTAAGTTTGTGTTTGCAAATAAAAACCCCCTTTCAACTGCCTAGAGAGCTTTAGAAAGGGGGTTTAAATGTAACAATGCGTTATTAGTTTGAGTTATTCTTGTTTGTATTAATAAATTTATATTTTTTTATTTATATTTTCACTTTTCACTTTTTACTTTTAAAATCAAATTTATTAATTAACAGCGAATATTGATATTTTCCTTATTAATCCTATTAGAGGGCTAAGCATTGTGAAGCGCCGGTTTGAGGAGAGCAGCCATCAGCTAACTGATCATCACAAAAAGCACTTTCTCGTGTTTTCCATTGGCCTGAGGCGAGGCAACTTTTCCAGTAAGGGCTTTCAATGTTTTCGGCCTGTTGGTTAAGATCTTTAAGCATCAGTGTGAGTGAATTTTTTAATTCTGAATGGGTAGCGCCAATATTTTTTGATATAACAAATAAAGACTCATCGCTTGGTAACTCCATAAGGGCTAAATCTGTTAAATCTTGATCAGTAAATCCCGCTGTGTGAGCTTGGTCTAATTTACCCTGTGCGACCGAAGTTAAAACCTTTGAAAGCTCAAGTGAAGATTTTAAATTGAGATCAAACTTTTGCGAAATAAGGGCAGCCTGAGAAGATTGATTTTGTAAAGAACCAGATTTGATAGCCGCTATTTGAGCAGTTGTAGATTGAAGACTTAGGTTTTGGCTATGGCTATGGCTTTGGCTTTGGATTGAAGCGGTCATCTCGCCATCAAGGCCAAGAGCCCTTAGGGACTGGGATCTGTAACGGCTACAGGGCACAATGTAACCCCATCTATCGTAGCACTCTCTTCTTGGGGGGGGAGGGGGCGGTCTATGGTGGTGATGGTCATTATCATTATTATTGGCTATTCCAATGCCAATAATGACACCAATAGCTCCCGCAGCAATTTCTTCGTCAGTGCAAGAAGAAAGGTTCATGGCTCCTAAGCTTGTAAGGGCAATAAGGGTCAGGTTTTTTAGTTTCATAGCAAAAATCTCCTTTTAGGTTTTGGCTGGCTGATTCAAATCGAATGAGCTTGGTTAAATTAATATTACCGAGAAAAAAGAGAACATATAAATTATAAATGTTACTCTATTTGCTTAGTAAGCCCCTCTTGCTAATAGTGAATTGTCACCATTAACGAGTTGGTAAAATCACTTATGCAAAGACGTGGCTAGGTTGATTGACAAAACTAGAGACAAAATGGCTCTGGCTAATAGGATTAGATGAGGGGGGGCTGATTATATAAGGGCGAAAGACAAATGACCCTTATCAAAGCCCTTGACATAAAACGTCTCTATTAGAAGATGATGAGCTAGAATGATTTTTAAAATTTATAACAATAAAAATTCGGATTTAAACTTTATTAATTTAATGAGTCATCCCGAGTTTCAAACAGATCATGCGGGCTTATTGTCTAAACTTAATAAGCAGGCCAATCCATTTAAAGTAACACTTATTATTGCTTTTTATAATGATATACATAATTTAGAACTTATTTTTGAAAGTCTTAAAAATCAGACATTTAAAAATTTTGAGGTTATTATAGCCGATGATGGCAGTCATGATTTGACGGTTCAAAAAGTAAAAAACTTAAGTAGTCAGGTTACTTTTTCTGTGACTCATCTTTGGCACCTAGATAAAGGCTTTCGAAAAAACCGAATGCTAAACTACGCTCTATTAATGGCTCAAAGCCCTTATTTGATATTTATAGATGGTGATGTTATTTTACATCCTCAATTTATTGAAGATCATTTTAATGAAAAGCAATTAGGCTTTCTCCTTTCAGGAAGGTCAATGGAGCTTGACTCGATTATTAGTAAAAAACTAAATCCTGAAAAAATAAAAAAGGGTTATATAGAAAAATATATTTATTTAATTGCTTTAGGGATTAGTTACCAAAAACATAATAATGCCCTAAAAGGTTTTCGCTTTAAAAATAAATGGTTGCTAAATTTAGTTAACAAAAAAGATCGTCCAATCGTAGGGCGTAATTTTTCGCTTTTTAAGTCTGATTTTTTTAAGATCAATGGGTTTGATATGCGCTATGAGGCGGCGGGTACAGGTGAAGATAGCGATATTGATTATCGATTGAGTTTGGTAGGGGTTAAGAGAAAATCTATGATTAATAGAGCTGTTCAGTATCATGTATGGCATAAACTTCAAACAAGGGGGTCATCAAACGAGGCCTTGTTTAAGCGTGTTCAAAACGAAAAAGCGATAGTAACACCTTATGGATTAGAGCAGCTTTTAGGTGAAATAAAAAACAATCAAGAGTATTTATTAAGACCGAGTGTTTTTTGATAATAAAATTTTTTGATTGAGAGTGGCTATAAAAGGGTCATTTTTAATTTTGTCAGGCGTGGTTACAAGTAGGTCAATTTTTTGATCATCAAGTAAGCCTTTAATATGAGAGATTAAAAATATTTTTTGATCTAAAAACCATAGATAATCATATTCCGTAAATAAGATAATCATTAAATCTATATCGCCACCTTTTTTTGTTATATCGGTGCGACTTCCAAATAGATATAATTCAAAAGGGATTTGGTTTAACAGTGAGCCAAAATGTTTGATGATGGTTTGAAATTCATATTCTGATAATCGAATGATATGACTCAGATTTTTAAATGTTAAATCCATTTTTTTACTTCAAAAAGATGAGGGGTAAATTTAAGCAATGTTTTAAAATAAAAGGTTAAGGATTCATCAGCATATTCGTGAGCAATCATATTTCGAAGATCTTTAAAGGCCGCCCATGTTTGAGCTTGGTCAATCAGACCTAATGCTTCGGCTTTATTAAGATAGTCTCTAAGACTGCCTGAAAAACCAGGGTATTCGATTTCAACTTTAAGTCGAATAAATTTAGAAGTAAAAATGTCAACCACCCTTGAAAATCGAGCCGAAAAGCTTTCCCATGTTTCGAGTTCTTCTTCGGTAAGCTCTGAGGGTAAAAGCGAAATTTTTTGAGCTTTCTCGTAACTGTATTCCAGATGAACAATGGCTTTTTTTAATTGAACTTTGTACTGATCTAAAAGTTTATTTTTGGGTTCTTGTAATGTCATCAGATTGATCTCTCCACGATAGGCATTTAATATTAAATAAGTGGATCTTCGGTTAGTAACTTTAAATACTGACCATAGGAGGTTTTAAGTAGGGGGGCAGCTAATTTGAGTAACTGATCTTGAGTTATCCATTTATTTCGGAATGCAATTTCCTCGATGGCGCCCACTTTTAAGCTTGTTCTGTGTTCAATGATTTGAATAAAGTTTGAGGCTTCTAAAAGGCTATTGTGAGTCCCCGTATCAAGCCATGCGTAGCCACGCTTCATCAGTTCAACCGAAAGCTGCTCTTGCTCTAAATACGCTTGATTGATGCTTGTGATTTCAAGCTCGCCGCGGGCTGATGGTTTAACCGATTTGGCTTTAGCAACAACTGAGTTGTCGTAAAAATATAAACCTACCGCGGCATAGTGAGACTTAGGGTTTTGGGGCTTTTCTTCGATGCTTAATATTTTTTTATTATCTCCAACTTCGATAACACCAAAGTCTTTTGGATTTGAAACCCAGTAGCCAAAGACCAAGGCTCCGTTATTGGTTTCAACATAATTTTTTGATTGGACTAGTAAATCGGTTAATTTACTGCCGTAAAATAAATTATCACCTAAAACAAGACAAACACTGTCTTGGCCAATAAAAGACTCTCCAAGTAAAAACGCTTGTGCTAAACCCTCGGGCTTTTCTTGTATGGTATAAGAAAGCTTAAGTCCTAGGTGTGAGCCATCCCCAAATAGCTTTTCAAAGCGGGGAGTGTCTTCGGGGGTTGAAATAATAAGAATTTCATTTATGCCCGCAAGCATAAGGGTAGATAAAGGGTAATATATCATGGGCTTATCGTAAATCGGTAACAGCTGTTTGCAAACAGGCAGAGTTACAGGGTAAAGCCGTGTTCCCGATCCCCCAGCTAAGATTATTCCTTTCATTAAGTCCCCCCTTGATTGAAGTTCGTATTACTACTATCTAAGTCAGCAAAGCTTAAATGAATTCTTATTTGCTGGCAATAGTTATGAGTGCAATAGTTATGAGTGCAATAAATATGAGTGCAATAAATATGAGAGCAATAATTATGCTGGCAATAATATAATATTTAACGAGGGGGCAATCATAATGGACTAGGGATATATGGGATATATGGGATAAATGGGATATATGGGATATATTTGATAGAGGAATTTGGGAAATGGTTTGATATGATAAAACGAAAACCATTAACCATTTAGTTGCCAGACTGTGAATAGCTTGATTAGTGTTAATGATAATATGATTAAAGCTGAAGTTTTAGATTCTTGCCCTCTTTGTAATAGTAAAGGGTTTTTAAAATTTGATAATTTAAAAGATCTTTTATTTATGAGTTCAGGTGAGTGGGGTATTTCGCAATGTTTAAATGTTCAATGTGGGTGTATGTGGTTAAGTCAAAGACCAGTTGAATCAGAAATTCATAAGGCATATCAGAGTTATTATACTCACTCTAATCAAGGTGTTAGAGAATCAAAAAAACAAAAATTTTTGCGTCAATCACAGTCAACACTGATTGATATATTTTTGTATATAACCGGATTTAAACGTCAATCAGTTGAGCTGAAAAATTTATTTTTAGAAGATGGTTTTGCAAATAATAAAGGCCATGTTCTTGAAATTGGCTGTGGAGATGGTAGTTTTTTATCTCATTTAAAGAATAATGGATGGAGTGTTACCGGAACTGATTTTGACTTAAAAGCAGCCCTAGCGGCCAAAGAAAAATTTAATATTAGTGTGCATACGGGGCAAATTGATGAGATTGGATTTAAGGATTCAACTTTTGATGTCGTTATAATGAAGCATGTTGTTGAGCATTTATACAATCCAGCTTCTGTATTGAAAGAAATTAATCGAATATTAAAACCCGAGGGGAAAATTATTATTGTTACTCCCAACTGTCAAAGTTTTGGATTGAAATATTTTAAAAAGTATTGGCGAGGGCTTGAGCCGCCAAGGCATATTATTTTATACTCGGTAATGGCGTTAAAAAGGCTTTTGGCTAATTCTGATTTTATAATTAGTCGCGCTTTGACGACATCGGTAAATTCATGGATTTTTATGAGCGAGTCATTTGAAATGATAGAAAAGGATAAATTGAGTTTAAGGCAACATCAGCCTCAGCCTGAGCCT
>DYOP01000051.1:13004-14993 GCA_020720425.1 Bdellovibrio sp.
GTTTAAGTTTAAAAAACATTGAAGATGGTAACCAATCTATAGGTCAAGCTAATTTAAAACCAAAGATAAAAAATATTTTAAAATCAATTGTTTTATATTGGCCATGGATTTTAATTTTAAATAGATTTAATGCAAATATTGGAGATGAGATTTTTATTTTAGCCACAAAAAAAACTAAATAGTAAAATCAGTTTTTTGGGAGGTTTAATTAAACGCTTTTAGCTAAAGTCTTTTTATCAAGGTAAAAAAGTAAAATAGTATCAATACAAAATCGAAAGCTCCAAGCTAGGGCAGCGCCTAAAATATTATATTTAAGTGTTAAAAAATAAAAAAGGATTAGATAAAGTGGTAACTCAGCCAAATGTAATTTGGTGGTTATATCAGATCTGCCTTTACTTTGTAAGTGAGTGTAAGGGGTGTATGAGAGTGAATTAATAAACACGCCTAGCATAAGGGTAATCATAATTAAGGTTGATTGGGCAGCAAACTCGGGGCCTAGCCAAAGATTAAGTAACCATCGACTTGTGGTAACAATTAAAATAGTGATTGATCCCATTATTAAAAAAGTAGCTAGAAGTGATTTTTTTTTGATTTGTTTTATTTCGGATAAACTGGTGGTACGGCTAAGCCTTGGAAATAGTGTTCTAGAAAGGCTTGCGGGTATTATTAAAAGACGAGATATCATTTCGTAGGGGGTGGTATAATAAGCAATAAGGTGGGTTGGAACAATCAGGGATAAAAAAAATCGATCTAAGTAAACCATAAATGGATTAATTAAGTTACTAAGCGTTAACCAACCACCATAAGATAGCATCATTTTGTATTTAGCTTTTTGCTGATATATTTGGGGTAATCTTATTTGGGGATAGTTTTTTAGAATTATTAAAATATAAATAATAAAAAATACAAATCGGCCAAACATAATTAAATAAACAATTGAGTTTAATGATAGATATTCTTTAGGTAATAATAATGGCGAAACAAAGGTGTAAATTCCCAGTAAAACTTGCAAAAAGTTGACGATAAAAAACTTTTCATCAGCCTCAAATAGCCCTTTAAGGGCCGTCATAGAGGATACAATAGGGATGGATAGGGCTATGGGAATCAGGCTTTCAGAAATTTCTAATTTAAGCTCGGTAGTGGATTTTATATAATTAAAAAAATTAAAATATTTAAAGATCAAAATGATTGAGCTGCCAATTAAGCTTGTTATAAAAATAAGGGCTATGATTGACCAAAAAGTTTTTCTTAAGTCATCCCAGTTTTTAGTGATAAAGTGCTGGGCTGATAAATAGGTTAGGGTGCGGCTTAAACCAAAATCAAAAAGCGAAAAATAGCCAATTAAAACCCAAACAACTGACAGGGCGCCAAAACGCTCGACCCCTAAATATAAAATTAATTTGGGTATGGTAACTAAGCCAACAAGTAAGGGGAGGGCTTGGCCGGCTAAATTAAACACAAAAAAGGATTGAAGAGAGTTTTTTTTAAAAACAGTAATTGGTAATTTTAATTGATTTGAGAAGGATAAGAATGGGTGAGTAATTCGGGTAACAATTAATGTATAGATTTGGTTGATTATTTGTTTAACGATTTGCTTAATATTTTGATTATTGTTGCGATCTGCCATTGAAAAAACGCAGCAATTAAAATTTTGAATAAATTTTAGGATGTTTTGTATTAAAGTCTCAGTCATTTTTGGCATCCGCCAATAATAGATGAAAATTTATATTAGTAAAGCATTTAGACTTCTAATAAATTAAGTTACACTTATTAGGGGGGCAAACCGGAGGGATTGGGTGTTTTTAGGGGAATTGATTGTGACTGCATCGATTGGGCGCTCTGAGTTCTCATAGGCTGGCTGAATGAGGAGTTATCTCAATGAGTTTGCAACCCAATATGAACCCAGAAAAATTCTGACTAAACTTAGGTACAAACATCATAAATATGAGTGTTTGCAAATCAAAATGTTGAAAATAGGGGGCAATTATT
>DYOP01000051.1:15093-16487 GCA_020720425.1 Bdellovibrio sp.
GGAATAAAAACGACCAGATACACGATATGGTTTTGCGAAAATTTATTTCCAAGGGGGGGTTTTGCCAACGATCCCTTTTATCCATGGCATAGGAAAAAATTCCGATGCCTGGTAACCTGTAGCTAAATATATTTCTTTAAAACCAAGGTCAAAAATTAATTTAGCGATGTCTTGGCCTTTAACCCCATTGCCTAAATTCGAATCTATGTAAATTGGGGTATTTTTATCAACTTCATCAATTTGATTAATAAAATCTTTGGGGTCTTGAAAAGTAATCAATTTTTTATTATTTGATTGAGCTGATATTTTCCACATGTTGATAATAAGTTCAAAATCATCGTCAATCAATACAGCATCATATTTTATTCTATGCTTTTCAGTTTTAGCAGTTTGATGTGAACTCATAGGATCTGATATTTCGGCAAAGCTATCAGGTGCTTTAATCGTGGGTAACTTAATGGTGATAGTTGTTCCCACGTTTTCGGTAGAGGCTATTTCGAGTTGGCCGTTAAAGCTCTCAATAGTTTTTATGGCATGGTAAAGGCCTAAACCATTTCCTGATTGAGATTTTGATTTTCCATGAGTGATGCCAAGTTGTCCTAGATTTTTAAGAATATGTGGGGCAATTCCCTTGCCCGTGTCTTGAATTGTTATAAAAACCCATTCTTGGTTTTGATTTAAATTAACAGTAACATATCCTTTTGTGTCGGTCATGGCTTCTATTGAATTATTTAATAGGTTTGAAAGCACTCTTTGAAATTCACGAACATTAATATTGGCAAAAATATTGTGTGAGTTTTTAAATTGAGTAACAATTTCTACATTATTATTTTCTTTATATTGAATACGTTTTTCTTCAATTATTGATTCAATAACAGGAGATAAAAGCTCAATATTTAAGATTGGGTCAATTAGTCTGATTGATCTGATTGATCTGATTGATAAATCTGCTGATTGATTTGATTGCATTTCTTTTCTTTTAGTTAAAAGATCATTTGCAATATCATTAATACGGGTAATGGCATTATTTATAATATTTTTTTGTTGTTCAGGCAGTTCTACAATTTGAGTAAGCATACTAGAAAGCGCTGAAAGCGGGGAGCGAATGTCATGACTAATTTGAGCGGCCATTAATTCGATGGCTTCGCCAACAGCAGATTTTACTTTATATTTTTCAAGTTCATTTTTTCTAGTGATTATGTTCTGAATTTCTTCAATATCGCTTAATCCAATAAATTCAGGAGAGAGAGGATTTAGAATTTCATTATTAAATTTAGATTTAAGTTTTCCAATTGAAAATACAAATACAGATGTGATGAGCAATAAAATAATTGCTGAATAAAGTAAAAGGGAAAGCTGACTTAGCCATGAAAATGAAAAAATCAACTCTACAT
>DYOP01000052.1:0-5261 GCA_020720425.1 Bdellovibrio sp.
GTATCTTGGGCCGTATAAAAAGCAGATGCGAAAGAGATATTATTATAGCTGGCCGTTGTATATTTTAATTTTAGACCTAATGCACTCCCTGAAGAAGCAATAGGTGAACCACTTGTGATATGGTGTAACCTTAAATATCCGTAAAATTTACCTTCCGAAAAAATTTGATTTAATTGATCAACCTTGGGAGTCTCTTCAATAAATTTTCGGCGCATACCTTGTTGCAATTCTTTTGGTGTTTCGGCCTGACTTACTTGGCTCAGTAAAATCGAAACAAAAGTCAGTAACAGTAAATAGATCTGGCCCCTTCCAAATTTATGA
This sequence comes from Bdellovibrio sp., assembly GCA_020720425.1. GTDB lineage: Bacteria > Bdellovibrionota > Bdellovibrionia > Bdellovibrionales > Bdellovibrionaceae > DYOP01. Next base: position 322 of record DYOP01000052.1, read on the forward strand.
TGATTTCGTTGCCCCTTTTTAAACCCCATATGTTCTCCCTTTTTCTAGATAAATAGCTGAGTTTAGATGAGCTATTTAATAATTAAGTTCTTTCATAATCAGTTCAACAAACAACATCGCTTATTGTGAAAGAAGATAAAATCACTTTTTACTAGAAAATTTAGGATGGCAAAATAAAAATGAATTGAGACAATCTGTCTTTGTGCTCTCATAATTATTGGGCCATTCTAGGGAATGCAGCCGAACCAATCTGAGTAACATTTTATAGTTTATAATCTATAATACTAAGATGATTTTACAGTGAGGCATTATCAATAGCCAAGTTAGTTTTTTAAATATTTCATATTTGGATTATCGTGTCTCCAAATAACATTATCTATAAAGTAATGGTGAACATTAATAAAAAGTTGAAATATCGCCATAAAAATTGCCCCACCCAAGAGCGCTGATTTTTGTGGGTTAACCTCAGAAAACCACTTATCAAGCTGAGTGGGTAAAAACCAAAAAAACAAAGCGCCAAGCACAATTGATACTATAAAATAAGAACTAAAATTAATAGCCCATCGCTGACGATTTTGATGGGGGTTTAAATTTAAAAGTAAATTTTCGGATTTAAACTGATTTGATTTAAGAGCAAGCACATAGAGCAAATACTGTAGGGAGTGAAAAAAGGGTATCATATAAAAAAAATGTCTGTGCGAAGCTATAGGCAAATACCAGGCAAACAAAGACAAGTAACTCACCCAACCCATAGAATGAATGGTTAAACCAGAGTTTTGCCATTTTAAATAAACCTTAAACAAAAACATCAAAGTAGACAGGGCTACTAATCCGTAAAACAATAACAACACCCAATCCGGTAACCCAACAATATCATAAGAAATACCAAAAAATTTAGCCTCACGAGGGGGACCTTTTTGCCCCCAAACGTAAGATAATCCCCAAATTGAAAAAAGATTAAAATAGGCTAAACGTTTATCCGTCTTATCAAAATAAAACCCATTTTTAGCTGAGGGAACCACCATCATACCATAGACCTGCTTTACATAGTGCCAACCCACAGTAATATACATAACTTGCACAAATATAGAAAACCCAAGAGTTCCAATTTTATCGGAATAAAAAAAGCTAAATACGATAAAAGCCAATAGTAACAGAGGCACAATAACACCTGCCCAAAGGTAACGTTTTTGCTTAAAAATATTATTTTTTTGATCCCAATATAACAATTGGTAAGAGGCCATAAAATGAGGATAGTTTACAAGAAAACTTAAATAATACATAAGCCATGAAATTCGGTATGTTGATGCATTATCATCAACTAAAAATATAAAACCAAAAAAAAAGGCTAAACTTAATCCCCCCACAATCCATGAGTCAAAATTTAATGAAAATAAAATAGATTTATCAGATGAGGGATGAGAAGAAGTTTGCAAAATTATATGATTCCTATTTTTTATGATTAATTTTTGCCGCCTGATAATCTACTTTTAATTTAGTTCCAACGGGCTGTTCAGTCCACTGAATTTCTGAACCTAGCCTTATAGCATTTTTTTCGGGATTATATGACCAACCATTATCAACCCCTGGTGGAATAATTTGAGTACCAAAACTAACAACCACGGTTTTTAAAAGCGGTATGCTTTTTAGGTAAATCATATTACCAATTGATTGAACAATTAAGTCACTCATTTTGGCTAAGTTTTCGCCAAACCTAGGGTCACATAAATTATAAACATTAGGGTAACCTTGATTTGAAATATTTAAAAATTCTTCAATTTTAAGTGGGGTTTGTCCCATAGAGTCTCGATCGCACTCTAATACCGAATCGGTAGGAATAATCACACCAAAAGTTAAAACTTTTTCAGGACGACCTTTTAGCCTAAGTAAAAAATCATAAAACTCTTGTGGGTATACCATTTTACTTTGGTCTTCAGCATCAGTAATAAACACGATAGCCAAATGAGCCTCAGGTCTTAAAAAATCACGATTTTGAGATGAGACCAAGGGCTGATTAAGTGCATACATAACAGGGCTAAAAAAAGCCTCTTCGCCTGACCCATCTGTCCCAACCTTAAGGTTTACTGACAAGGAATAGATGATACTTGGTGTATTTGAGGTAATAACAGAAAAGCCAGAAACCCTAACCAGTGACCCGCAACAAGCTAAACTGTTACTCCATGATTCTTCTTTTATAGTGGATGTTAAAACCCCAATATGGTAATCAATATCTGTTCTTCGAGTAAACTTATCAATAAATAGGTAAATATTATTAATTAAATTTCTTTGATGTTTATCCATACTTCCCGAGTCATCAATCACAAATAAAATATCTACTTTAGGATCAAAAACTTCAATGCCTGAGTCGAAATCAATTTTTTCGTAGTTAACAACCGATTGGGGTACAGCTTTAGGTGATTCCTTTGTACAGCTATTCAAAAGCAGAATTCCCGTGAAAAATAAAAAAACTTTGAATTTATTGATCATCATTGCGACTCCTTAGGCTTAGCTTGACAACCTTTGGTAACATCAACTTTATATTGCCCAAGCTCATCAAACCACAATTCGCTATCTGATTTAAAAGTTAAAGCCATGTTTGCATTCGTATCTTTTTGATTTTGATTTTTTGCCGAATTAATTTGAGTAGCAAGACTCGGCTGCCCTTTTTGAACAAGTTTTTGAGCTAAAGTTACATGGGATAATACTTCGGCCTCGACAATATGCATTTTTGACAACACCTGTTCAATTTGATTTTGTTCAAGTTTTGCAAGTTCAACTATTCTTTGATCTAATAAATTTTCAACTTTATGTTTGACCATTTGAGTTTGTTTACTTATCTGATCAAACTCTTTTTGCAAACCCGTTACAGCTAAACTTTGAGTATAAAGTTGCTGAGCCATTTGCTCTTGAGCAAGCAACTGATCAGCGTAAACAAAAAAACTTTGATATTTATGATCAGACCATAAAGCTAAAGGTAACTCATGAAGGGCCGCTCCGATCTGATTGACAGTTAATTTATCAGTTATACTTTTAGTTTTTAATTGATTAACCGACTTTGCAACCAAAGGAGAAAATGCATTTAAACGCCCCCCCGCTTGGACGATTGTATTTAGTTTTTGGTACTTAACTTTATAATACTTCGAAAATTGAGTTAAAATAGCATTGACCTGATTATAGTCGCAAACTTTTAAAGCGGCAATAGCTGTTACCAAATAAGCTTCAGGAGTTGCCCAACCTAAAAAGCCCGAATAAGTTAAGGTTTTTCCTATGGCCAAAGCTTTTGACGGATGACCCATTTTTAAATAAGTCCATGCCATTTCTTCTTGAGCTAATATCCACAAATCAGAGGATTTTTGAATTTTTTGGTAGTAAACTAAGGCCCCATTCATAGAGCCCGACTGAAACAAAATACGAGCAGCTGACATATAAAGCTGATCGAGTGGCAAAAAATGTTTTTTTTGTTTTAATAACTGAGCCATTTTTGTGGCAGCCAGTTGATTTTGATCAGTTAAGGTTGCAGATTGCGCAATTAACCAATCTAATTTAAATGCTTCTTGGGTCCCCTCTAATACTTCAGCACGCAAAGAAATCAAACTTTGAGTTTGAAAGGGCGAAGATAACTGAGCTAATTTAATTTGAATTGATTTTTCAGGCCCAATCACTTGAGACCAAGAGGCCGACCAGGTAATAGGGTTTAATTTCCAAAGGGGCTGATTGCCCGAGGGTAACACAGATTTAATTTGAGTCAATAGATAGGCCGGAATTTTTTGGGGATCACTGACTTTAAAAAGAGTCTCTAAACCCTTTAATTGCAGTCCTGTTTTAAAATACAAATAAGCTTTTAATGACTCAGAAAAGTCATTTGCTGAGAAACTTGAAAATGCCAACTGATATCTAATTAAAGCGACTGACCATTCTTGATTAGCTAAACTTTGAATAAACAAACTTTGGTCTGAATTGATATTTGTCCCTAAATAAGATTGGGTTTGCATAGCAAAATCTTTTGCGGCCAGTTGATCTGCTGTTAAATTTTGAGACTGAGCGGGATTGGTTGCAGAACTAATTTCGAGTAATGATTCAATTTCGTCAGCCCAAATCTGATTTCCGATAAAGAAATTTATAAAAACAACAAAAAAAAGAATTTCTCTTTTTTTATTAAGTATCATAGTAACCACCCCATTTGTAGACTTAATGATGTGTTATTTATATCTTCTGTTTTTGATAAATATTGAGCTTGGTAACCTTGCCAATATACTTGTGCGCGAGTGCTTAGCTTGGGTGACCACCACAGACCGATACCAAGACCTGCATGAGTTTCTTGGGCCACATTCGTTTTTAAAGTCATTTGCCCAAACCCCAAATCAGTAAAAAGATCAAATTGAGTAATTGAGCGTCCAAGCCAGCTCACTTTACCATAAAGAGGATACCACTGAAAACCCGCGGCCAATAGACTTTTTGGGAAATTAATTTCGGGATACAAGGCCCCTGAGTCTTCGGGATTTTTATTAAAATCTAAGGCAGCAGCATCAACCACGGATCGCCCTTCGGGAGTGAGTTGATTGACAAAAGATAAGGCTCTAATATTAACACTCCATAGAGGAGTGATATGATAGTAACCCGAAATCCCCATAGCTTGTGAATTAAAATAGGACTGGCCCGATAAAGTAGCGCTCAGTTCAGGAGATACTTCAAATCGCGACTCACGGGTTACCATACGGTTTTGAATCGCATAAACTGAGGTTTCAGGGTTTAGAGCTTTGACTTTATCTAAAAGAGCTTGGTTACCACCAAGTGAGTCAAAGTCTTGCAAATGATCGGATGCGTTTTGAATTCCCGATTGTGTTTGGTCTTGAGCCAGAACAAAGGATACATTTAAAAAAAGAGTGAATATAACTATATTTAAAAACCTCATTGAATTTCTCCTTTTAACTGATCTGATA
>DYOP01000052.1:5361-16171 GCA_020720425.1 Bdellovibrio sp.
GAATATAACTATATTTAAAAACCTCATTGAATTTCTCCTTTTAACTGATCTGATAACTGATCTGATATCTGATCTGATATTTTATCAAAATCTGTAGATAAACTTGATGAACCTGGGCCCGTTGGTTGACTAGGGGTTGGCGTGGGAGCTGTGGGCGGAGCAAATACTTGATACTTTTGCAAAAAGGTAACTGAAAAATTTTCGGTATCATCTATTACCGGATTTTTAGCTTGAATGACAAAAACAAAATCAAAAACCTGATTGTATTGATCTGGTGTTGGCAACCAATCTAAAACACACTCCAAAAGTGAAACATCTTTAAAAGTACATTTAAATTGAGCCCCTTTAGGCAGTCTATGCATTGTAGAAAGGGCAAGTTGAGCCTCTTGCTTTGGATCGTAAACATAAATAACGTGTCGATTGGACTGCCCACCATAAAAACTTACTAATTGATTAGTAACTGTACTTAATATGTTTCTAGAAAGTTTTGTATAAACTGTTTTTTCAAAGGGAACTTCACCACTTTTTAAACCTAAGTAACCTTGGGCCTGAATTGTAAAGCCGGCCAAATCTGTAGAGGCTGTAAACTCTTCTTTGTTTAGATTAATATAATATTTAAAAACCCATTGCTTATTGTTTTTATCTGTCTTTTTAGAAGCTAAGCTTAAATAAGGGATTAGATTTTTAATTTTGGGGTACTTATTTGCAGGAGCTGTTATAATAAGTTCTGGGCTTGTCGAATCAGTCATTAAGGAGTCGGGATCTTCCACTCGAATTTCAAGTTCATAATTACCCCCTTCTCGCAAGAAATCTGCTTTTATACTCACTGATGAAATTTTTGGTTCTCGGCCCTGTTTGTAAATTAATATCTTTATTGATTTGTCGTTAATGAGTGTTACCCCATCTAACTCTTGATTTTGCCTAATGGGAGAGGCCTCGAGTCTGACAATTAAATCTCTCTCCGAAACAAAACCCGTTAAAACTTGTCCATAACTAGGGGTCCAACTAAAAACTCCGGTAGCCTGATCAAAACTAGCCTCAGGGAAATCCGCTAAATTTAAAATCTCAATTTTGCTTTGCTTAAAATTAGGATCAAGAATACGAGTTGAAATTTGTATTTCACCTTTGACTGATTCTTTAAATGAGTAAATATCAACCGTATCAATTTTTAAAGCGTCACTTTTAATGCCTTCTTCTATTTGGGGTTTAGACTGAGGGGGTCTTGGGTTTTGTATAGCCTCTGGATATTTTGACAATGGATTTTGATCAACCCCGCAGCTGGCTAAAATAAGTAGGACAAAAAACCCAAATAACTTAGAACCACTTAAAACGTTTTTGCTATGACTCATAAAAATTCACCTACTCCTTTTATTAACCTTGTCCCGCTCTTCTTAATGTAAATGGATATGATACTTTTACATCAACACCTCCGTCGGGAAGTGGAAATTTCCAACTTTTAAGACGAAGAGAAATACAATCTTCAACCATCGCGCTACCAAGAGAACTATTTAAAATTTTTGATGATTTAACTAAGCCGTTTCCACCTATAACAAAATCCACAACAACTCGGCCCGATAAAGAGGGATCTTGCCTTAGACCCTGTTCATAACAAAATCTGACCTGACCTTGATTTCGAGCAATGACGGCCGCAATCGCATCTCGATCAAGCCCTGAAGCGACAACCGCCTCTTGCCCTACGGGTAACGCCGTAGCCCCCAAAGAACCTGTCATTTTTAAATCTCCAAAGCCAGCCTGACCTCCACCTTTACCATGAGTCCCATAACCACCGGCCCCTTTTAAATTTTGCCCACTCCCTAAGGGGGCAGAAATCATACCTTTAGCATAAATCGAAGTTTGAGTCCCTCCTGAGCCTTGCGTGCCTCCGCCAAGACCTGGGCCACGGCTGGTTTGCACAGCCCCTAAATTTAAACCACCTTTTTGTTTTGATGAGTTAAGCTGACCCAATACAGATAAGGCCCCTCGGCGAGATAGATTAATTTTTTGAACCTTTACTTTGCTATTTGTTTGCGAATCCAGAAGTGGCTTGGTAACCCTATTATCTGTTACTAGCTTTGCCTTTGGCGGTGGAACTTGAGCGTTTTTCATGATTTTTATGACTTGAGTTTTTAAATCTTGTTCAATTTTTGGCGTCATTCGGGGAGCAAAAGAAAAAGCTAAAATAATACCTAAAAATAAACTTCCCACAAAAGCTAAACTTGCCACCCATGATTTTGAAGATGGTTTTTCAAAACTCTCATCCCGTGTATAATCATCGATTGAATCAACAAATTGCAAAGCTCCTAATTGGCCAATTAAAACAGGTCCATTCGTAAGACTTTTTGGATCAAGGGTTTGCAGTACATCATATTTAAGTTTTTTTTGTTCAAGCTCAGTTAAATCTAAAACCAATTTAACTCTTTGAGTTTTATTTTCTTGAATCAAATACAAGGGCTGATCAGACCAGTCTGATGAATTTTGGGGACTATAAATTACCCGGGCTGTTCGGCCTTTGGAATCTGATAAAACTAAATAAGACATATTACGGCCTCCCCTTTTTTTACTGTAGCTCTTCGGTGCTCTGTTCAATACGATCTTTAAAGTTATTTCGAACACCGATAAGTCCATCAAGGGCTTTATCTTCTTCGACAGTAACAATCGACTGATCCGAGATTTGATACTTCCCTTGCACTAAAAAATCCTCAAAATTATGATCTGTGTTTTGATTGTTTTTTAATTTAGATGGTAAATCTTTTAGCTTATTAGATTCAGTTTCTGAACTTAAAGCATGAGATAAACTAGCTAAACCTAAAATAACAATTACTAAAACAACTAAAAAAGAAATCATTTTCATTGGTTCTCCTGATTTTGTTGAGAAAGTGATTCGAGACGGGCTTTTAAATATGAAGTCATGGCCTTGTGGCCTAAAAGATTTTCGCTATTAAGTAACTCTTGTGTCAGTGTTAAATCATAAGGATTATTTTTAACTTTTAAACGCTGCTCAGAAACTTGCTTAATTTGATCAGAAAATAGGGCTGGGTTGCGCTGCTCCTGCTGAATCAATTTAAGTCCTGACAGTTTAGATTGTAATTTTTCAACCACAGCCCCTTGTTGGCCTTTTGCTATTTGTTTAAGAACTAAAATTTCGGGTTTAAGTAAATAGGCCAGATCGGGATAATCCGTTATCGTTGTTAAATAAGCATTTTCCCATTGAGATTTTGACCAAAGCTCAAAAAGTTTAGTCTCAATCATAAGCGCTTTTGATTGAAACGGCTGTGCCTGGTCCATAAGTAGGCTCATATACTGATTTTGCTCTTGCTCGGTTAGGCCCTCAGGGGCTGGAAGAGCCATTAAAGCCTGATATAGGCGCTGATTTTCGTTTGCCAAGTAACTTAAGCTTGTTACCTGCGAGGCCCAATCGTGACTCGCAATGGCCGTATTAGAAAGAGCTTCTAATTTATTTAAAGTCACAATCCAGGCCTTAAGTGATTTAGACAAAAGTTTTTCGTTTGCCGCATTCAGCTCATGATTTTTTAGAGCACCATTTAACTTTTCTAAATCTTTTAAAAAATGAATTCGAACCAGTAACTGGCCCCATGATGTTTTATTAATCTCGGAATTATTTAACACTGTTTTTAAAACAGGACCCTCTTGCTGATTAAAATTATAAATAGTGACATAGGCTTTAGCTAATTGATCAGGAGTTAGCTTAACAAATTTTGGATAAAGTTTATTTAAAGTGACTAAAGGGTCTTTTGAAAAAGCAAGAGTTTCGAAAAACAAACTCACCTTTAATTCGTCATTTGGAGCCAGCTCAATCGCCTTTTGAAAATCTAAAAGTTCGGGTTTAGAGGCGAGTTGACCAAAAATAGCTACCTTTAAAGCTAAATCATATTGAGTTACCCCTATCTGCTTAATCGTTTGGGCAGCTTCTGCAAAATCTAAATTTAGCTCTAAAAACCAAGCTTTTTTAGTCATAGCCCAAGACCAATCTGATTTAGACAAATTTTTAGTTATTAATAAATCGTTTGTAGCTAATAAGGCCTGAGTTAGATTTTTATTTTTTTCAGCCAAAATAATTTTATTTTTTAAAAAAGTAATTTGATCATCTAATTCTATTTCGCTTAAGTCAGAGTAATGAGATAAAATTTGATAAGCTTTTACAGAGTCTGTTTGACCAAGGGTTGCCGCTTGATTAAGGGCGGCTTTAAATTCAATTTTTAAAAAATCAGACTTATTGCTAGAAAATATTTTTGCAAATTCTTGGGCGGATTGCCTTATTTGAGAGTCTTGCTTTTGCTGACCCAAAATATCTAGTACTAAATGGGCCGAGGTCAGCTTAAGTTCATTTGGCGCTGATTTTGATTTTATAATCGAATCAAATAAACTTAAAGCCGGCTCAAATTGTGAATGATCATAATACCATTTAGCTAATTGATAAGAGACCTGAATATTTTTGCTTTGAGTTTGAGAGTTTTTTAAATAATTCACTAATGAGTTTTTAAGAAGCTCTTGATCCTTACTTTCTTCGGCTTGAATTAGGGCCAAAAGCATGAGCCTTTCGTGATTAGTTTTATCATTTATAAGTAACTCTGACGTTTTAATAAACTGATGGTAGGCTAAAAGAAATTCTTTTTGCTGAGAATATATTAAAGCCAACCACTCTGACATTTCGGGCTCTTGAGGATAAACTTCTAGATATAACGAAAACAGTTTTGCAATTTCTATTGAAGGAGATAGCTTTTGAGACTGATACCAATTAACCAAAAGCGAATGGGTGATTTTTTGAACCTCTTGGGCTAAATCTTGAGGAAAATCATTTTTAGTTTTATGGTCTTTTAAATGATCAAAAGTTAAAACAAGAAGTTCAAAGGCCTGAGATTTATCTTGCCTTAGCCACTGGGTTTGAGCCTTATGAACCAAAGCATAGGTTCGATGAGGGGCGCTAGTCTCATTTTGGTAAATATAATCCCAAGCTAAAAACGAATCCGCAGGGCGCCCTAAACGCTCTGACTCTTGAGCCAAAATATAAAGAGGTTCAAAACTGGCTATTGAGAGCTTGGCAATCCATTGAGCCACTTGCCCGACTTGCTCTTGAGTGTATTGTCCTTTTTTAGCTAAAAATCTTGAGTAATCTCGCAAGACTTCGCCCGCAAACTCGGTATCAATTTGCGCTGATACCGAATAAAAAGAAGTCAGCCACTCGGGATGATCAAGCAAATAACTAAGGGTTACTAACGAACTATCGAGTTGGTTTATTTCAAACAAAACCCAGGCTTTTCGAAATAAGGCATAACCTTTTCGAGAACTTAGTAAATTAATGGCCCCTTCATAGTCGGTAAGGGCCTTTGACCATACCCTTTTTTTATAAAAAACTTCGGCCCTAGCTAATAGAGCTTCGCCCTTAAGCACCTGGGAAGCTCCTGTTACCATATTAACTTTATCATACGAGTTAAGGGCTTTATCTAAATCACCTAGAAGGTCTGATAAATGGCCCATTTGAAGATAAATTTTAGCTTGCTGCTCACCTGTTACCTTATCAACGACTTCTTGATATAATTTTAGGGATTTAGACCTGGTCTGTGCACTTTGATTTTGAATTTCAGCAGCACTTTCCCCTTGGGCTAGCTCCGCTTGAGCCTGTTGTCTGGCTTTTTGACTTAATAGATCGGCTAATCTTAAAGTAACACTCACACGATTTGGGTCAGTTAAGGCTAATGACCTGTGTACAATTTCAAGCTTTTTTATTAACAACAAATCGACTTGATCTTGCTCATCTGATTGCTTTTGAAAATCAAGTTGAGCTTTACTTACCTCTTGAGATTGAGCCGTTAATTGAGCCTTTGATTGAGTCGTCAATTGAGCTTTTGATTGATCTTTTGATTGAGCCGTTAATTGAGCTTTTGATTGAGGCAGATATAAAACAAAATTTAAAATAATAAGTGTTAATAAAAAACGCGGGTCAAAACCTGATTGTTTTAACATTATCCCCCCCTTACTTTGCCAACACAGCAAAGTGAAGATCTGAAAATCCAGCATTGGCACAAGCGACAATTAATTGATTAAGTTCGGTATACCTGACGCGCCTATCGGCTTGAATGGTAACAGCATAAGTTTCATTTTCTGGTAACAACCCTTGGGCTTTAAACTTTTCTGCCAAAACGACTCGAAGCTCAACTAACGCTGCCACAAGCCCTTCGACATTAACCACTTTGTTATCTAAAAAAATTTGATCTTGCTCCATTTTTAAAACAGGATTTATCTGAAGCTCTTTATTTTGTGCGGCCTTCGGTAACTCGGTGTCTTTACCAATCATGATAAGCTCGCCCGAATTTGTAAAACTCAGAAGTAAAAAAATAACTAAAATAGAAAAAGCATCAACTAATGCGGTTAAAAGTAACTCCTCTGTATAAGAGCGATGCTTACCCACGGCCTTTGGAGATAAAATACTTTGATTTAATATTTGGCTTTCCATTGCTGACTGGCCAATTTGACTTGATATCATAAAAACTCCTTTTTAAAGGGGCACGACTCCTAAATCAGCTATCCCTACAGATCTGAGTTGATCCATTACCTCTATAATTTGCTCATACTGAGCGTCGGCATAGGGCTGCAAAGTAACCGATCTTAGCTCTAAACCAATTAATGTCATTTGCGATTTTAAAACTTCAACATGTTTGGCTAACTCAACTAAAGAGTCTGAACTGGCCACAATTAACTTGTCTTGATAAGAAGCTGGTAACCTTGCGGCGTCTCGCATTTGAAGTTTTAAATCACCCGAGGGGTTCATCGTAATAGATAATATAGGCTGTTTTTGAGTTTCTGAGGCGCTCTGCCCCCCGACGGCCTGTTTAACTTCCATAGATCCAACTTGAACCCAAACCGCAGTTAAAAGTAAAAAACAAATACATACCGAAAGTAAGTCAATAAAGGGCACTAGATTTATTTCAAAATCTAAATGCTTTTTCGTTTTCATTGCCATAAATCCCCCAATGGCAAAATCAACGTCAAAATATTATACGTTGATTTGTTTATCTTCGTGATTGGCGGCTTTTTGAGCCCTAAGCCCAATAGGCTCATAAGCATAACTTAACCAGTTAAATATTTTTAAAGCTGATTGATTTAATTCTTCTGCCAAAGCGCCCGCTCTGTTTTGCAAAATGGCATACATAATTAAAGCAGGAATAGCCGCAATCAAACCATAAGCCGTGCAATTCATCGCCTCTGAAATACCCGCAGCTAATAAAGCTGCTTTTTCTGTAGGGCTTGCAAAACTCACAGCCGCAAACGAGCGAATCATCCCTGTAATTGTCCCAAGTAAGCCTGTTAAGGTGGCTACGTTACCAAGCATGGTTAAAAAGCCTGTTCGTTTTTCGATAATCGAATTTTCGTGTAGTAACACCTCATCCATTTTACCTTGAATTTCGTCTTTACCGCCCAAGTTGCGAGCAGCCATAACACCGGCTGCAATCACTTTGGCAAGTGGGTAATTTAAAGTGTCTTGTTGAGCTTTGCTATAAGCCTGATCCATTTGAGCCTGTTTTATAAGAGGCTCATAAGATAACGCATAATCAGCCTGTCCCATTTTACGTTTAATAAATAAAAAATAAGTGCGTTCAGCTATAATTGCTAATGAAGCCATTTGTAGACCTAAAATAGGCCACATCCAAATACCACCGTGTTCAAATGCTGTTACCATTTTTGCTAAAAAGTCCATTTAAGCCCCCTTTTATATGGTTACTATCAATTTGCTGACAGTAAAATAAGCGTAAAAATAAGCGTAAAAAAAGCGTATCCCAACGTTATGCTCACTCTTTTATGACTTTACATTAACCTTTTACTAACACGCTTCTTACATAGGAGATCAATCTAACGGACGAAGGTCTAGCAAAATATCACTTTACAAATTGCGTCGATATTGGCCTCCGACCTCAAATAAGGCCGAAGTCATTTGTCCCAAACTGCATACACGTGAAGCTTTCATGAGAGATTCAAATGTGTTCCCCCCTTGTATCACGGTTTGCTTAAGCTCAATTAAAGCTTGTTTGGCTTGATCCTGATTGCTATTTTTAAAGTGATTCACTCGGTTTAATTGAAGATTTTTTTCTTCGAGGGTGGCCCTGGCCATTTCAATTTTTTGAGGCAAATACCCTTCAGCCAAGGTTTTTGGGTCAACAAAGGTATTAACGCCAATAATGGGCAACTGGCCATTATGTTTAAGCTGCTCGTATTTTAAAGATTCTTCTTGAATTTTAGAACGCTGGTAACCTGTTTCCATAGCCCCTAAAACCCCGCCCCTTTCGGAAATTTTAATAAATACATCTAAAACAGCTTCTTCAACCAAATCTGTTAACTCTTCTAAAAAGTAAGAGCCTTGAAGTGGATTTTCGTTCATAGATAATCCAAACTCACGATTTATAATTAATTGAATGGCCATGGCCCGTCTGACCGATTCTTCGGTTGGAGTGGTTATGGCTTCGTCATAGGCATTTGTATGCAACGAGTTACAGTTATCAGCAATAGCAATTAAAGCCTGAAGTGTTGTGCGTATATCATTAAATGCAATTTCTTGGGCATGCAAAGACCGACCTGATGTTTGGATATGGTATTTAAGTTTTTGAGATCTTGAATCGGCTTTATATTTTTCTTTCATGGCTATGGCCCAAATCCGGCGCGCCACTCGGCCTAAAACCGTATACTCAGCATCTAACCCGTTACTAAAGAAAAATGACAAGTTCGGAGAAAAATCATCAATTTTTAAACCACAGGATAAATAGTATTCTACAAAAGTAAAACCATTGGACAATGTAAATGCTAACTGGCTAATGGGATTAGCTCCGGCTTCGGCAATATGGTAACCCGAGATTGATACCGAATAAAAATTACGAATTTGATTTTTAATAAAATACTGCTGAATATCACCCATCATTTTTAAAGAAAATTCGGTAGAAAAAATGCAAGTGTTTTGTCCCTGATCTTCTTTTAAGATATCGGCTTGAACGGTGCCTCTTATGTTTTTTAAAACAAAGGCTTTTATTTGCTCTTGCTCTGCTTGTGACGGATCTATTTTATTTTTAATTTTAAAATCAGCCAGAGCCTGATCAATCGCGGCATTAAAAAAGAAAGCTAAAATCATAGGAGCGGGGCCATTGATGGTCATACTGACCGAAGTCAAAGGATCAACAAGGTTAAATCCCTCATAAAGTCTTTTCATATCATCTAAGGTACAAATGTTAACCCCTGACTCTCCAATTTTACCAAAAATATCAGGTCTTAAATCCGGATCGTTACCATACAGGGTTACCGAGTCAAAAGCCGTTGAAAGCCTGTGAGAGCTTTCGCCTTCGCATAAAAAATGAAATCTCTTATTAGTCCTTTCTGGAGTTCCCTCGCCAGCAAACATTCGCTTTGGCTCTTCATCCGCCTTTTTTAATGGAAACACCCCGGCCGTATAGGGAAATTCGCCGGGAACATTTTCTAGTTTTAGGTAACGATAACGGTCTCCCCAGTCATTTAAATCTGGCAAACAAACTCTCGGAACTTGAGTCCCCGAGAGAGATTGTTTATACATGGGTTGCGATATGACTTGATCTCGCACTTTATATTCAAAATTATTTTTTTTGTATTTTTGAATGTTAAAATCAAAATCTTCAAGTGCCTTCCACTCTTCGTTAGTAAATTCAGACTGAAGAGTGGTCCAAAGTTTTTCAAACTCTGAAGAGTCTGATTTTAAAGCCGTTTTGACCTTAAGCACACTTCCCGCCAGTGAGGCTTTTTTTGAAAGTTCTTTAACACGAGATTTATAGCCCCTAATGGCCTGGGTAATTTCGGCCAAATAGTGCTGACGATAAGAGGGAATAATCACATGTGGCTGCGCTTGTTTAAATATCGGGGTATCATCACCCGAAAAGCTCCAAGATTTTTTAGATTCTTCAAAATGCGAAATTTTTTGAACAAGAGCAAAAAAAAGTTCGTGCACCCCTTGATCATTAAACCTTGATGCTTGAGTTAAAAATAGAGGCAATTTTTGATCGGGCTCGATTTCAAACAACTTGTGGGCCCGCTTATATTGTTTACTGACATCGCGAAAGGCATCTTCAGCCCCGCGCCGATCAGCTTTGTTAATGACAATAAAATCGGCCAAGTCGATCATTTCAATTTTTTCAAGTTGAGATTGAGCCCCAAAATCAGAGGTCATAACATACATTGAAATATCAGCATATTGAGTAATGGCATAGCTTGACTGCCCTATCCCACTCGTTTCAGCAATAATAAGGTCAAAATCTAACTGTTTTAAAAAATCAAGCATCAACGGTAACTCATTACTCACTTCGAGCCCTGAGTTGCGGGAGGCTAATGAACGCATATAAACAGACGAATAAGAAATGGCATTCATTCGAATTCGATCTCCTAAAAGCGCCCCACCCGTTTTTTGTTTTGTTGGATCCACACATAAAATAGCTATTTTATTATTCGGAAACACTTCGGTTATTCGCAAAACAAGCTCATCAATAAGAGACGATTTACCCGCCCCGCCCGTACCGGTAATCCCTAAAACTAAAGATTTTTTATTGTCTTTTCTTAAAAGTGAACTGAGCCCCATTTTTTCGAAATCAGGAATTGATTTTTTAGATTCTATATAATGAAGAGCATGGCCCAGCTCTAAAGAGGGGATGATTTGTTCAATATCATGAGGCGTTGAGTTTTGAGGAGATAAGTTAAGAGGAGATATACTAAGAGGAGATGATTCGCGATGGCGTGAAATATGAGACGCAGGATCATGAGAGGATAGTTCCTGTGAAGATAGTTCCTG
>DYOP01000053.1:0-1766 GCA_020720425.1 Bdellovibrio sp.
GGAGCCTTCTAAGTGACTTGGCACAAAACACCCCCTTCTAAAAAACGGAGACCCCGCTTTAAGGGTCTTTTAAGTGATTTTAACCTTATCCGCTTTTTCAGCTTCATACTCGGAGTAGGGAGTTTGAACAATGACTTCTTCGTTTGATTGGTTGTAAAATCCCATGACCTTATAAAGTGTTAAGGGCTCTGAGCGACCCTTAACCTCAACTTGACCGGCTTTTTCGATAATAAATCGACCCTCAACTTTTTCAAACACCTCTTGGCTTATAAGTAAATCGGTTCCAAATGCTTTAGTAGAAGCTTCAATTCGAGACGATGTATTTACGGTGTTACCAATTACTGTATACTCCATCCGTTCATCGCTACCAATGGTACCGGCTACGGCAGGACCAAAGTGGAGTCCCATACCAATCATAAGAGGCACTTTGTTACGAGATATTCTTTTGTTATTTAGTTCCATAAGCTCGATACGCATTTTAATACAAGCCCCAACCGCTCGATAGGTATCCTCTGGATCACTATGAGGAACTCCCCACACGGCCATAATGGCATCGCCAATAAACTTATCAACCACGCCCCCTGTTTCGTTAATAATAGATACCATGCTACCAAAATATTCATTTAACATTTCCACAACTTCTTCGGGAGGCGCCGACTCTGAAAGAGCCGTAAATCCTCGTATGTCAGAAAAAAAGACAACGATATCTTTTCTGGCGCCACCAAGGGCCACTTCTCTTTTAAGCAAATCATCGGTTACTGAAGATCCCACAAACTTTGAAAATAAATTTTTAACTTTATCCCTTTCTTTAAGGCCTTCGGTCATTTGGTCAACGGCCAAAGCCAAGTCTGAAACTTCATCAGAAAAATAGGTTTTCGTGTTTTTACTTGCCATAATATCAAAATGCCCTTTTTTTACGAGCTCCATTAAGGACGCTAATTTTTCGATGGGTGAGGTTAAAGAAATCGAAAATAAAAAAACGATTAAAATAGAAGCTGATAATACAAGCCCCCCAATTAAAAATATCCGTCTTTGAACAGCCTGAGCCGGTTCTAAAATAATTTTTTCTGAAACTTGACTGATCACAGTTAATTGAAAGGTCGTTTTAAAATAAGCCGAATACAAATGATCGCTTTTATTACCCGGATCTATAATATATTTTTGGCCTCGGGCGCCTGATTTTTCTGCGAGATTTAGCTTAATAATAGGATGATCAATTAACAAGGCAAAAAATTTCGAATTTCTGGATTCAGGCAAATCTAAAACACTTCGGCCAAAATTATCAGAAACTAAAAATTCGCGCTCACTTAAATCTTTAAATAATGGAGTAAATAACTGTGACTCAAAAATAGCCTCAACAAAATGAGTAACCTGATTAGAATTGTCTTTTATTAAAGGCATAAATAAATAAATAGAATCTTCGCCAGACAATGATTTTCGAGCTTTTACAAAAATTTGTTTTAAATTTATAACTGTCTTTTGGTCAGCATCAAGCTCAACTATTGCACTTTTTTGTAGCAATGGCACCGCTACTTCCCCTGGGAAAGGCGAATTAAGAGGGAGTGGCGCTGTCCCGGTGGGAACCTGCTGAGCCAAAGGGGATCCAAAATTTTTATCAGCCAGCTCCCAAAGCTTAAGACCTTGACTATCATAAATAATAATATTTTTTAAAAATTTAATTCTCCCCAGTATTGCCTTTTGTGAATCTATGATTTTATTTTTTAAGGGAGCTTGAGTTACTGGTAATTGAGCTACTGGTAATTGAG
>DYOP01000053.1:1866-16096 GCA_020720425.1 Bdellovibrio sp.
TACTGGTAATTGAGCTACTGGTAATTGAGTTACTGGTAATTGAGCTACAAGATTACTATTAGAGTTAATGTCAGTGTTTACTGGTCCATCAGAGGGGGTAACTATAGGGGTAACAACAGGGGCAACAGGTACTGAGTTTTTGGTTTTTGATTGAATTTCATAATAAATTGAATAAGCTGAATTATAAATCTTTTCAGATAGAGCCGAAACTTCGTTTTGAATCAAAACCCCTTTAGATTGAGCAAAATCTACATTTATGCTCTCTTCGCGTTGCTTGGCCGTTTTTGTAAAAAACTCAGACGCCATAAAAGCCACAATAACTGTTACTAACGCTAGTAACCCGACCGTAACGACCACTAATTTAATTGATATCGGGACTCTCATATTATACCCCTTTAAAAACCGTATTCTAAAAATAAATTTAAATAAGTACCATCTATAATAAGATTATTAATTTTTTGATTACCATTAATATTAGCCTTAAAAGCTCCTGTATCAATACGCTTAGTTAGACCCATTAGCCCTGTCATACGAGGGGCTAAACGATAAGACCCTAAAACCCCCACTTGATACGAAAATTGAGGTTCTAATGGCTCACTACTGACTGCATTTTGCCCTGCTAATGATTGATATAAATACGCATGCCCTTGAGCCCCAAGTTTTGGCGATACCGAATACCAATACTCAGCTCCAAACATAAACCCTTGCATATTTAAATTTTTATAATCGACAACCTTGCCCAAATTAGTGGTAACAGCAAAGGGTAGCTCTTTTTGATAAATACCAAAACGAGTTCTTAAATCATCTCTCCCCGATATAGGGTAACGGTAAATAGCCATTAATTCAAAAGACGAAAAGGTAACATTTTTATTGTCCTGATTTGTCATGCCAGATAAATCAACAATAGCCTGCCCTCCCCAAAGCGAACGATCACTTAAATAGCCTAATCCTAAACGCCCTGTACCCGCCAGCGTTGAAAAATTAGCTTTTGTCTGGTAACTATTTTGAAAATAAGAAGACTCATAATTAATTTGAGTAATCAAATAACTGGCAATCCCGTACCAACCCGATAACCGATCAATTGACTTTCGAAGTTCCGAAATAAACTCGGCTTCTTTTGATCTATCACCATCTTTAACTTTAAAATCAAGCTGAGTCCATTTTGAAAACTTTCGAAGCGAGGCTTCGGCCCTAACTTCTAAAGTATAACTTCCGCCTTTCCACTCCTTTTTAAATTTTAATTGATTTGATTTTACTTTTCCTTTTTCTGTAATTGATTTTCCTTTTCCAGGTGGATTAAAAACAAGACGATACTGGTAATTATTTGCATACTCAACCGTAGACCAAATAATTTGCCTTACAAATTCATTTTCAGGAGTTTCAAATTCTACGGGCTTAAGTTTTGATCCCACTAATATAAAACTTAAATCTGATGGTTTTTCAGATTCAACATCTATCGAATTATTTTGAGCCCTAATTTGAACCTGGTATTTTTTTGCAACAGGAAGTTTTAAATCAATAGTGTTAATCTGTGCTTTGAGTGTTTCTGATAAGCTAAAGCTATTATCAGAAGATTTGACCTCGACCAAGTAAGTTTCGGCATAAGAAACAGCATTCCATTTAATACTGACTTGGTCTTCTGAATCGTTTTCAGAAAAAATAACGGCTTTATTTTTAGGAGATTCAATTATAACGCTTGTCAGAGGCACAATTAACTTTTCTTGATCAGACCAAGGGCCCGGAACTTTTCGTTGATCATAGGTACGGGTACGAATTTTATATTGCCCCGGAATAATAATTTCTGACCATTTGGGTTGGTCTAATTTTTTTAAAAATAAAATCTTCCCATCAAGACCTGTTATTTCTACTTCATATATGGTTGCCTCCTCGACAGGGTCCCATTCAATTTCAAAATTTCGTTTCATGTTTTGAGCATATAAATTTAAATTCCCAAAAAAAATAAGTCCAATAAATAAATAGGCAATATATTTGAGCGGCGAAGTAACAATCATCTTTCGCCCCCAATTTTAACCTTTTTAATGGTTGGAGCTTTAATCTGTGACTGATCAGAAACTGTAATTAACCCCTTTAAAGGCTTTTGGTTATATCGGCCCCACTCGTCAATAGAACTTATATAGACTTGGTAACCACCAGGTAGTAACGCACTTAATTGGTAATCAGGGCTCAGAATATCTTTAAAAATCTGAACCTCTCCTGAGTCTTTGATTAATTTAACTTCAAAAGTTTTTGCCCCTTCTTGAGCTTGCCATTCAATTTTTAAGTTACCTTCTAAGCTAGCCGCAAACAAAGAGTTCTCTGATTTCCATTGCAGGGGGGCTAAAAGCGGCGTTTTTTTAACTTCGAAAGCCTGCTCAAATTCGTATTGGTTAACTTGAGTTTTGATAAGAACTTTTGCCAAATACATTTCAAATTCCTTAACTGAATATTTTAAACTCAATTTATTTTCGTCTTTATAAGCTATTTTTTGCTTAACTATTTCCGATTTGTTTTTTATCTGACTAATTAAAACATCAATGTCCTCAATGGCTTCAGAACCCTTAGTTATTTGTAAATCAATTTTCAACTCAGGTTTAAGGGGATATATTTGCTCTTTAAGTTGATTTAAATTAACCCAGGAAAGTTTGGGAGCAATAACAGGTGGGGGTCTATATTTTTTAACAACTAGGTTTTTTTCGTCAGATTTAATCCAATTTGTTTGGTCTTGATATAAAACATCTAAAACAAGTTGATACTCTCCCTCGCCCAGTAAACTTATGACATCGTCAAATTGATTATTTAAATATTTCTTTTGAAAATAAGGCTTAAACTTAACATCTAAATTGTTTGTCTCTGATTTAACTTTTTCAGAACTAGCACTCTCTGAACTGGTACTTTCTGAACTTTGGCTTTCTGTGTTCCCGATGACCGAACTAATTTTTTCAAATACCTTGAGTTGGTACTCTTTGATCCCTTCAGACCTATCCCATGCCACTTTAATTTTATCAGAAGGCTCAATTGATTTACTAAAATCGGGGCTTACTATCTTAGCTAAAAATGTGGGTTTAAATATAAAATGATATACTGGGCTTTGACCAACTAAAATATTATTTTCAAATTGTTTAACTTCAAACCATTCTGATGAGTCTTTCCATTTGATTGAAAACTTATTATCATTTGATATTGTTATTTTGTTTTTTTTAAGAGCCGTAGGGCTTTGTCCAGACCATAACTCTAAGCCCTTTTTGTTTTCAAGAGGTCCCAGCTCAAAATTAATATTTTCATTAAACACAAAATAACTTTGATTGTTTAAATGCGATACGATATCAATCGTACGAAGCTTAATTGTTTTTTTATTTTCATCTACTTTAAGTGATTCACCTTTATTAATTTGAGTGTCTATATTATTTTGATCAACAAATTTGGCCTGACCTTTTAAAACTGATAAACTTAAGGCTTGCTGCTTTGATTTTTGAATATGAGCCTCTGATTTTGAAATATCGATTATGGATTGATCTGATTTAATTGTTATACGCCCATCCCCTTTTTGATTGTCATCTTGGGTTTGCTCATTTTGCAAAGCTCCTTCAATTAAATTAATTTCAATATCCAAATCGTTTTGGCGAATAACAACTAAAGTGTCGGGTTCAATTTTTAATTTAGATTGATTCGAATCAAAGGTAATAATGGCCTGACTTTGAGCCTCTGTTTTAACAGTCTCTCCATTGTATAACTTTTGACCTTTGATTATAGGAAGCCATAAAAGTCTTTTAGCGGGTCTTTTATAAACCTGATCAGATGTTGATGTTACCTTAGCAATGCTTTCGCCTTCAAAAAATAAGCTATTTTGCTCGGCCCCATAATACCAAAACCAAACGCTAAGCGCACTAACAAGTGACACTATCAAAGTAGTAAAAAATCGCTTTTTTTGAATCAACGGCTTGAGTTCTCCTAAACACACATGTTTATTAAAAAATATATTATTTTAAATTCACTAACTCTTCGGAATAATTATAAACTTAATTGATAACCAAAAGTCTTGATCTAGACTTTTATTAATCGCTACTTTGAAATTTTATTTGTATTAGACCTTTATCAGAGCTTATAAATAAGCTGGACTTAAGCATTGCTGTTAATAGACTTTTTTAATATTTAAAGTTGGGATTAAATTGAAACAAAAATTATTGGCTTTTATCGAACTTATTACAGCCACGTTTTTTTGGGGCTTTGGTTTTATTGCAACCAAGTGGGCTCTCGAAGCCTCAGGACCACTTAAAGTGACATGGCTCCGCTTTGGTGGCGCTTTTATATTTGGTATTGTTTTATATCTGTTTAACACATCTTTGGCTGAGCATTACCGATACCTTAAAAAATCATTTATAGCCGGTCTATTTTTAGGACTGGCTTTAATCCTTCAAACCTATGGTCTTAAAGGTTCTTCGGCGGCCCAGTCGGCCTTTATTACGGGTCTGTATATTGTTTTTATCCCCCTATTCAATGCTCTTATATTTAAAAAGTGGCCCGAAAAACAATTTTATTATTTTTTAATTTTGGCTATCTATGGATTTTCTGAACTTATAAATTTTAATATCTATAACTTAAGCATTAATCATTATGATTTAATGACCCTACTCTGCGCCATTGCGGCGTCATTACATATTTTAATTATCGATCAAAATGCCAGTAGCATTGAAAAACCATTTTTATTTAATGTGTGGAGCAGCTTTTGGATTTTTGCCATGACATTTGTTATAGAATATTTTTTAGATTATACTTTAATAGACATTTTAAATCCAGATGTTATAGCAACTCATTTTTTAAGTAACAATTCTACGGTGACTGACTTTTTGATTTCAGAACATCCAAATTGGATGACAGTGTTATTTAAGAAAATTGGGACTTTAAACTTAAAATTGCTCTTTTCTTATGCCATGTTAATTTTTGGATCCACCTTATTTGCTTTTGCCCTTCAGATTAAAAGTCAAAAAGTTTTATCCCCTCATGTCGCTGGATTGCTCTTTTTACTTGAATCCCCTTTTGCCTTACTATTTGGATTTTTACTACTTAATGAAAGATTAAATTCAAATCAATTTAAAGGAATTTTTATACTTGTGATCGCCTCGTTAGGCGCATGGTATTTTTCTAATACAAAACGACCTAGAAAATTAAACCAGAAAATACAACTAGAAAAATAAAAAAATAAGATCTTCTTCTGATGCCATGCCTAAATGTTCAATGGCTTGCCTTTGTATAAATTCTTGATTTTTAGATTTCGCAATTTCAAGATTCAAAGCATTCATCTCTGATACAAGATTGACTGTTTGCCGTTTAATTGCATTTTGATACGAGTAGAGCCTTCCGAACTCTACAATAATACCAGATCCGATTAACCAAATTATCATAAATACAGCAAGCCATGATGTTAAAACTTTAGGGCTATCTAAAACGCTTTTCATAGGATATTTAGAATTTATTAAAATTTAAAAACTGGCAACCGAGACCAGCCTATTTTAAGACAAAGAGCCAAAGACCTTTGTCTTTAGCCTAAAGAAGGGCTACTACCAGTAGAGTTCGACCAGATCGTTTTCTCTAAAGCCAGAGCCTGAGTGCAAAACACAGATGCTACCATCCTGACCAAAAAAACCTACAAGCTCAATGGTCCCTTTAAGCCTTCCGGGGGTTCGCCCTATCAAGCGTCCCGA
The DNA here is from genome assembly GCA_020720425.1 of Bdellovibrio sp. Classification (GTDB taxonomy): domain Bacteria; phylum Bdellovibrionota; class Bdellovibrionia; order Bdellovibrionales; family Bdellovibrionaceae; genus DYOP01. The sequence continues at coordinate 7,566 of DYOP01000053.1, forward strand.
TTGAGGATCAAATATTTCTTCACCCATATCTGTTACTTTTAAGATGTCACCAATTTTTAAACCTGTTAATTGACCGACATTTAGATAAATTCTATCTCCTTGGATCAGGGCAATACGCCCTTCCCATTTTAATTTATTTAAAGCTTCTTGTATATCGGGGTAAAACATTTCAAAATTTTCTAATATTTTATTTTCAATAAGAACCCTCGAATCCCTATGATCTAATTTTTGATTGGCCGTTTGCGTTTGACTGACTCTAAATCTTGATTCTTCAATTATCAGGGTCTTTTTTTTATGCAGTAAAGTTTGATTGTTTTTTGAACTTATCATTTTAAATTCGGTAACCACTTCAATTTGACTTTCAGCTTTTCTAACCAACCCTCGGCTCGGGGTTTGACCCGATATTTTTAAGCTATTAATAGTCGCTTCGATCCAAATAGGAATCCCCTTTTTATCTAATATAAGAGTTAATTTATTAGCATCCCATTTGTTGTTTTGATAGATCGGTTTAATTTCTGCAAAAGTATCTTCGTTATCAATAAAAACTAAGGTTGTTTTATTTTGAATTTTTGTTACCAACTGGGCTCTTAGACTGTTTAAAAAATCAACAGATAGTAACTCTGAGTTATCTTTAATTTCTAATAAAATGGCTTTTGTTTTAATCTGATTTTGTTCTTGAGATTTAAGCTGATCAACAGTTACTTGGTCGCTATTTTTTTGCTTTACCCCATTATCATTTGATTCGGGAAAGCTAATACAGCTTATTTGAATAACGGCCAAAAATAAGAATATAAACAATCTTTTTAAATAGAATTGAAATATCGAATTAATTTTAAACTGTTTAGCTTGAGACAACCTAACATTAGGCAAACTAACTTTTGGCAACCTAAATTTAGCTAAATTAAGTATAGCGAGTATAACTTTAGGTTTACTTACAAAAGGTAATACGCAGCAAATTGATGTTTCTATTTTGGCTAGTTTAGATATCCATTTTACCCTGTATTTCATATTAATTATTGTGTGTCCAAGTTTTAGGCAAAGGCAAACAAAAATTGTAACTCTATCAAATAATGATATATATACTTCTAAAAAATCATCCTTAACTTGTTTTAAATTAGTTTTAAATTGGTTTCATCTTAAATTATTTAAATTGAAACAGTATAAAGTTGGCTCATCGTTTGAATAAGCTTAAGTACGGTTAGGAGACTATCATGATTACAGTTAAAAATTTAAGACATCAGACAATTAATAAGACGGCAATCATTAGCTTTAGGCTTTCAAAAGCTTTTTTATTATTTAGTTTTTCAATGACAAGTCTGCTACCTTATAATTACTCAAAGGCATCCTCTCAGAATTTAGAATGTTATCAAGAATCTGATTTTATTGATTCAGGATATAATTTGGGTTCAAAAAAACTTGAACTACTTTCGAAATCATTTTGGATTGAAACAAGTTTAAATATATCTTATGATGATATTTTAGATAAAATACACGAATATGCACAAATTTATAATCCCGCAGTTACTGATGAAGTTAGTTTTTCTATTTTACAAGCTTCTATTGCTACCGGAATTGATCCTTTTATTTTTACCAGCCTTGTTAAAAAAGAATCCGTATTTAAATCCAATGCAAAAAGTCCCACAGGAGCTCTTGGTTTAACACAACTTACAACCGTCGCATTAAATGAAATTCGTCACCAAATGGGATTAGATTTAAAGGCCCATGCTAACCCTTCAGCTAAAGCGGCTCTGACCCAGATGGCACTTGAATATTTTGAGCAGGATACTGAAAAATTTAACCAATGGGTAACTTGGCTCTCAAAAACAACTTTAAAATCAGCCAGAGAAGAGCTTCACACAAATAATGATTATGCATTATTAACAGGAGCCCTATTATTTAAAATATATATCAGTCTTAATAATGGAAATTATTTATCATCATTAAAAGCCTATAATGGATCAAAAATTAAAAATCAATATGCAAAAGATGTTTTAAAAACGAAAGACAAAATTGAAAAGGTCAACCTCATTTGCTTAGATTTATCAGAAGAAAAGAACATTCTTAAATCAACCTGTGAGCTAACCCAAGATTTTAAAATTTGTGCAAAAGCCCATGGCTATATCGCCTTATAACACCAACCACCTCATTTTAAAAAAACCCGATCCCTGTCAAAAGTGTTCGGGTTGTGCTTTTGAATGGGACCAAATAACCCAAGTATTTACCAAAAAAACAAATCAACTTGTAAACCAATTATCTGAATTTTATAACTTAGATAATTCTTTAAAATCTTATTTTTCAAGCTCCCCGCTTGGATTTCGAAATCGTTGGGATTTTCAAATTCGAGGGCAACAATTTGGGTTGATTGACAGCTTAGATCATTTAACCCTTCATCCCCTAACTCAATGCCCTCTTCTTACAGAAGAACTGAATACTTGGTATAAACAGTTTATCAGTTACCCATTTAATATTAAAAAAGGCTCAGTCCGATTGCGAGTGGGCCCTAATAAACAAAATGCTGTATGGCTTGATTTTAGCCACGAGGATATTAAAAATCTTTTTGAAGAAAAATTACTTTTAACCGAGCTACTCAAAACAAGTTATGTTGAAGTGGGACAAAAAAGAAAGACCTTAAAAAAGCTTGATAGCGGTGAACTTACGCTTTTAAAACATAACCCCAAGTTACCGCAGCTTTTTAGAACCTATATAACAAAAGATTTAATTCCCTTTGATTTATCACTTCATGTCGCCGATTTTACCCAACCCAGTTGGGAAATGAATAAAGCCATTTTATCTTCTATTAGCCAGTTAGAATTACCCCACCCCATTGCCGAATTTGGCTCAGGAATTGGTAACTTCACTTTTATGCTAGCCAGTTTAAATAAAAATGTTTTTGCATTTGAACTTGACCCTTACTCTGAAAAAGCCTTTATACAGAATAAATCAAATTTTGATTTATTATTTAGTCAATATAAAGATCATATTCAGTATATCAGGCAAGATGCTCAAACCCATTTTCAATCTCGATCGCATTCTGATTCTCAATCTCATTCTCATTCTCATTCCAATTCCTTATCTAAATCTAAATCTCAGAATTATTCTGATTTAGATACTATCAAAACTCTATTTTTAAACCCTTCTCGATCAGGCGTTGGGCAATTTTTTTTAAACTTTAATATGCAAATGGTTGAAAAAATAATCTATTTAAGTTGTTACCCACAAAGTTTAATGAAAGATCTGGGTATTCTTAATAAAGATTTTCAAGTGACTCAAATTAATTTTTTTGACCAGTTTCCGCATACTCCGCACCTTGAAACCCTTGTAGAGCTAACAAAAAAATAATATATTGTATCAATGCCTTACACTTTAGCTTATCTTGTTCCTGTACCAATGGGTACAGGTCTAATTGTGCCCGTCCCCCCTCCCGGCAGAGGCGTTGGATAGGGAACCGGTGTATTTGGCGGCGGCACAGGCGCAGGTGGCCGAACTGGCGTAATCATTTCGTATTTTTTTTCGAGAGCTTTTTTTGAGGACCAATACCATATAGCTAAACCCACTGCCGCTCCAAGAGTTACCCCCATCCAAGGCTTAAACCAAGACTCATTTTGGGACTTGCTCGATTTTGAAGATGATCTATCTTTTGAGGCTGATTTTTTAGTTTCTGTTTTTTTTAATTTACATTCTATCGCGTACCCACCTGAAGTGCCTAGAACATAAATGGGTTCATACGAATTTAATGAACAATCACAATAATGATATTTTATTTCTACACCATCGTTATTGCAAAAAACCGTTTTTTGTTTATTTGCATTACATTTTAGCTCTTTATATCCATCATCTCCTTGCGGTAATCCTTCTACCTCATCAGAAGATCCACAAATATTTTTTTTAATATCGGAAATAGCCATTTCAGGTCCTGGTTCACCAGCTAAAACCTGATTTATTAGCAGATTAAAAAAAGCGAAGCGTGTTATAAAGTTAAAAGTGTTACCTGGGTTTTGAATTCTAGGACTTCCTATTTTATTTCTAATGTCTTGGGCTTCAGAAACCAGCAAATCGGGATTATTTATTGTTTTATCATTTTTATACGTTGCCGTATCATTAACATAGATTTTATCAATATTTTGTATTAACCATTCCATAGGGTGATTTAATATTTCAGAAGTTAAGTTTAATGATTTTTTTTGCCCCTTATAAGTCCATTTTAAAGTGCCAAATTGATCATTTGATCCAATAATTTCGAGTGTGACGGCTGTATCATCAGCTTGAAAAAAAATCTCAACCACCTCCTGTTGATCCGGGGTGAGGTTTGCCTTGACTGTTCTAACGGTAACTTGAGGAAATTTAAAATCAGGATTATTTTTAACAAACTTTTGCCATTCGATCATTACATCTTTTGGTAAATAAGGACTTATTTTTTTTGAAAATAACTTAATATCCATAGGACCTTGATTTATAGGAACCTCTTTAAAAAAGCCATTAATCGATTTTTTTTGCCCCCCCGTTAGAGCTAAGGCTGAGCTTTGAACTAAAGTAAACGAAATAAGGGTTACCCATAGGGCAATAAGTTTAATTGTTTTCACTATTGCACTCCTGTCCTAATCGGGGGCGTGTAGGGAGGGCCTGGAATTGGGTTAGGAACGGGCACAGGCACCGGCACAGGGACTGGTATAGGATTGGGAACGGGCACTGGGTTGGGTACAGGGTTAGGGACCGGGACTGGATTTGGCACGGGAACGGGATAAGGCACAGGGTACGGTACAGGGTACGGAACAGGCTCTGGATAGGGCTGAGGTACATATTCGGTTTGAATAATGGTTTTTGTTTTAGATTTTTTAAGCATATAGCCTAAAATAAATCCCAGAATTCCAGCACCAATTATAAGTGGTAACACCGAATTCCCGTCATCATCTTTTGCCACTTCCTCAGATAGGTCTTGGCTCTTATCAACAACAGTTGCAACCTGCTCAGTTTCACAATTAAACTTTTTTCGAACTTCAGACTCTTTTAAGTGCCCACACTCAAAGGCTTTAAGTTCTTTTAAAGAAGTCTCTAGATTTTGGCATTCTACTGACAAACCACTTCCTGTGGAAACTGGCGCAGCCCCATCATTATCTACCACCGGCATTGGCTCTGGCTCACTTACTGGGGTTGGTTTTATATCTTCGACCGGTGGCGGCACAACAGGCTGTGCTGGTTTTGGCGGAGATGGTTTAATATTTTTATTTTTACTACCATCAGCATAAGCCTTAATTGTACTCACCTTCATTAATAACCCATAAAACAATGTATTAGAAAAATTTTTAATGGAGGATTGATTTTCTGCAATTTGTTCTGAAGTTACATCAGGTGCTAAATCTAAATTTGAGTAGAGTTTTGAATTTTGATTAATACTTTGATTAAAACATAAACCTCTATTTTTACAAATTTCAAGTAGATCTGAAATTTGAGATTGAAGATCATTTTTTACTTTATCAAAATCAAAATACTCTCCTGATTCAGATTTATATTCGGCTTCGGCATTATTTGATTTTGTATATAAATTCATAATCTGAGTAAAATTATTTGAGGGACTTAAAGTTTCACAAGCCCCTGGGTTTTGAGGAAACACGCAGGCTGTGTGACCATAAATCATGGGGTTACATTTGATTTTCCCTTGAGCACATTCAACATCAGATGATGATGAAACAAATTGAGCAGCCTGTTTATTTGCCCATTGAATATCCTGATCAACGGCACATTGACCATTATTGCGAATTGGCAATCCCCACCCTGCCACTACACAACCTTTTACGTCTTTAAGAAGAACACTTTTTGATGCCTGAGTCGTTGATGCAGGCTCTCTAGATGACGTTACCTCTTGAATTAAGCTATCCTCAGCAAAGGCATGATCCAATAAAAATGAATAATCAAACCCCTTAACCGATTTATTTTTTTTATTAATTAATTTGTTTTGCATTAGCATTTTATTTGACAGTCTTTCGGCACTGGCAACTGTTTTTTGCAAAAGTTTAAAATACTGTTTTTGATCTTTTTTGCTTAATTTTTTTAGCTCGCTATAAGTCAAAAAATTAATTTTACTTTTATAAAGCTTTGAAGTTTTTTGAGACATACCCGATTTATTTTTGTCATTTAGCTTAAAAAAATCGGACATATCTGCATAATTTAATTTATCAGGATAAATATGATATTTAATTTGTTTTTTGTCTTGTGAGCTCAAAAGGCGTATCACAGGCGGCTCAGACTGATCATAAATTTCGATTCGGCCACTTTGCTTGTTACCAGCTAAATCAATACTGTAAACTGTTTTTTGATCTTGTTTAAAACTTTTAATTTGGACCCGATCTAATTTATTTTTCAAATAGGGTTTAAACAAACTCAGCATTTGTGTATATTCTTGAGCTGACATTTCAGATTTAAACTGCATTAAAGTTTTTTCAACCGTTTGAGGACCTTTATTTAATCCCGAAGTTTTAATGGCTTGAACAAGCCATTGTGTGTTTTGGGCGGCATAAGCGTCAGAAAAAAATAGGCTTTGATAAAGCATTGTAAAACTTGTGACGTATACAAAAAATAATTTAAACTTCTTCATGAAGTAACCCCCTACCCCTGGTATAAGACCTTTAGAATTCATGGCCCTTTGTGCACCTTCTTTAATTTTATACTAATTCTGAACCTTTAAAAAGTCCTGTTCTTTTAACATAGGAAATACATTTACTTTTTCAAACACAGGGTCAAACTCAAATCTAAATCGGCTTTGATTATCGCCAAGCCCTAAAGGCATCAGCGGAAATTCGGCTATAACGCTTCCTCTGATAACTCCGGCATATCGACTGTGCAAAACAGGAGCATTTAAAATAATTCTTTGGTATCCCACGTTTCGTTTTTCTGGCTCACAGGCAGAATCATACCGCTGACCAATTTGAGCCTGCATTTGCGAGTAAATCATTTCTGAGTAAGCCTTTGGATCACCACCATTACGGGTATTATAATTCGGTATCCCCCAATAGTAACTGAGTCGATATTTTGCAGAATCTGCGATTCCTTGATCATAAGCCTGTTTTTGCTCAGGACTTAAGCCTTTGGTCCAGTAATCCCTTTGAGCATAGTAACCCCAGTAACCGCTATCCATTTGCCCTTGTTCGCAGTGAGAGCCCTGCTTCCATAACGACCCTAAGCCCATTAAAATAGCCTGCGAGCTTGAAATCTGAATATTTTTTAAACTAAAATCATTCTGACTATCGGTTACTAAATCAATCGTACCATATATATATACGTTACCCGTAACATATAAGCGGCATCCGGTTCGAGTTTTAATTTTTGCTGAATTTAATAGCAAACCTCCATCAATTAGCAAATCCCCTTCGCAAACAACAACAGATGTATCATTTTTAAATAAATTTTGTGAAGGCCTTTGGTAACTTGTATTTAAACCTGACAAGGCCCAACCATTTGGGTCAGAAATAAACTTATAGCCCTTTGATTGATCCGAATTACTCCAGGCAAAAGCTTCTAATAAACGCGCTTTTGTGGGAGCTCCAATATATATTGATTTTTTTTCAATAATTTGAGCGGACTGACTAGCTGGATAAGTTGAATGCGATAATCGATGGCTTACATAGTCTTTTAACTTTGAGCCCCCGCCAATAGCTGATTGTGGACCTTTTGGTAATTCGGCTTGTGGAATATAAATTTTTCCGGGGTTACTAATCGAGTAACCATCAAAAAGTTTAAGCCTTGTCCAAGACCCTATACCTTGACTGCCATCGGGATAAGTAAAAAAGGCTTCATGGTCACCATAAGCCGTACCATCATTCCATGCAAAAGAAGACGAAACATTTTGCCCAAAATAATACGGACTTTGATATCCAAAATCAGTTATCACATTAGCATGTACCTCGGCGTGGCATGTTATACACCCTCCTGCCCTCATAGCTAAGGCCGGCTGATGCAAATTAAGATTTGTCCCTACGGCAAGTGTTACTTTAGCCTGCGAAACTTGTTTTTTATTTGCATTATGAGCAAATAACCAAATTTGTGTTTCTCCTCTAAAATAAATAGAAGGAATAAAATTAATTTTAAATAAAGCGGCATCTAAAATTTGAATTTGACCCACATCTTGAATCGTTAATGAGTTTTTACCTGAAGTAACATCTAAACTAATGGTTTGGTCTACCCGCAAGCCCGTATAACTGGCATTCCAGCTAATTGGAGTATTATAAGCTGTTTGAACCCTTTGATCTAAAAGATTAAAAACCCCCTTAGGATCAGGATTAGGATCTTCAGGATCTGTAATCGGGCCTCCTCCCCCTTCAGCTACTCCTGAAAAATGAACAGGCGCACAGTTTTGAAAACTAATCAAAACCAAAGGAGCTGCGATAAATATCACAAGCCAAACAAAATATTTTTTAAACTCATTAGGCATCATAAGAAGCCTCCTGTTAAAAAGTTCGGACTTTTTTTTTAATACTTAAATTTTTATTTTTAACACTAGACCTAAATCCTATCCTCCCGATATTTCATAATATGATCAC
>DYOP01000054.1 GCA_020720425.1 Bdellovibrio sp.
TAGCGTCACGCTTGCAGAGGCCATGGATGGCCGTGCCTCAAGGATAAAAGGATTGTTCAGCTTTGATCTGTGAAAAGCTTTTTGAACTTCGGTGGGTTACCATCATGGGGCTTCAAGCGCATGGATAGCGTCACGCTTGCAGAGGCCATGGATGGCCGTGCCTCAAGGATAAAAGGATTGTTCAACTTTGATCTGAGCAAATTTATATGAGAATAAAAGCCCATCACCGGCCCAACGCCCAGTACTTACAGTTTGTGCAGTTGATTAAAAGTTCTTCTAAAAAGTCACATTTTTGTTTTAATATGAAACACTATTTAATTTATTAATGAAACCTTAATAATATTCCGTTAACCTATATTAAGAGATATAAGAGATAGCACTTATTTAATTTTGAGAAGCGATTTTTGAAGAAGTTTATTTGGATAATTTGTTCTAAATGAGGTTTTTAAACTTTAAAAAAAGGATTAGGTAGGAATGGTGAAAGTGAACAGGAAATTTTTTTTAAAATTATTAATGATTGTTTTTGTTTTTTCTGGGATGTCGTCTTGCAAAAACAGTATTAATGATGTCAAAAAAGATACCACAGGTGGTAGCACCGAAAATCAGGATCTTCAGCCTAAAGTAAAAGCTCAGATTAGTCAGGTTTTAATGCCAGGATCTCGAACCTATGGGGTCGGTGAAAGCCTTATTTTTAGTGTGACCTTTGATAAAATTGTTTGGGTGAGTGGGCAGCCAAGGCTTACGCTTAATATTGGGGGTCAGACTCGATATGCTGTTTATATGGCCGGAGGAGGCTCGAAAGTTATATCATTTAAATATATTGTTGAAAATGGTTTAACCGATACCGATGGGATTGAGTTTTTAAATTTTAGTTTGGATCTTAATCAAGGCCAAATTATTTGTGATGATAAACTTAATGCGGGTTTAGATTTTAATTATTCAGCAGGTAACATCGTTATTATTGATAGTTCAAGCCCCTCGATCATTAGTTTTGCTCGTCCCTTAAATGGATATTATAAAGAGGGGCAAGAATTGTTATTTTCAGTTACTTATTCTGAAAATGTTAATATTTCGGGTCTCCCTCGGTTATCTATTAATATGGGGGGAAATGTTAAACAGGCGATTTATCAAGGCGGATCAGGAACAGCTTTGCTAAGCTTTAAGTATACGATTGAAGCTGGGATTGAGGACTTTGATGGTTTGCAAATTGTGGATGGTGCCGTATCGTTAGGGGGAGGCAGTATTGTTGGCGTGGATTCGTCTAAAAATGCTTTGCTTATTTTGCCTAACCCTGATTTGTCACAGGTGTTTGTTGATTCTTTATCGCCTCAAATATTATCTATGGTTGGGCCAAGTGATAAAACTTACGATTTTAATGAAAAAATTGAATTTGTAGTCAACTTTTCTGAAAAAGTATATGTGGTCGGCAACCCTCGAATTGGGATTCTAATTGGTGCCAATCAAAAGTATGCAAATTATGTTTCAGGTTCTGCGAGCAATCAGCTTTTATTTAGATATACCGTAGAATCAGGAGATTCTGATTTAGATGGGATTTCGTTTATATCAGGTCAAATTGATTTACTTTCTTCGCAGCTGGTGGATATAGTTGGTAACACGGCAAGTTTAATTTTGCCTTCAGCTAGTCTAGCTAATGTTAAAGTTCAAGCTTTGCCGCCTCAGATTGTTGGAGTAACTTTAGCAGAAGGAAAATTTTATAGACAAGGCGAAGCGATTGGTTTTGATGTAGAGTTTAGTAAGTCTGTTAATGTAACGGGGTATCCTTATATTGAATTAAATATTGGGGGGCAGACCAAAAGAGCTAAATATTTATCAGGTAGTGGTAACTCAATTATTACTTTTAGTTATACAGTTGAAAGTGGTTTGCTTGATGAAAATGGAATTTCTTTTCTGGGTACAAGCTTAATTTTAGATGGTGGCCAAATCAAAAGTTTAACCGCCCAAAACTCAGGTCTAGAATTTGGAACGTTAGATGCGACAGCAATTAAGGTCGATTCTCTTATGCCGGCGATAGTTCAGCTGAGTGGTTTAAGTGATGGCTCTTATTCTTTTAATGATGAGATGGTTGTCAATGTTGAATTTTCTGAAAATGTGCAGGTTACGGGTGTACCTAATTTTTATATGGATATTGGAGGGGTTACTAAATTAGTTAATTATATCGGAGGGTCGGGAAGTACAATTTTACAGTTTAGGTATACGGTTGAGCTTGATTTAATTGATCAAGATGGGGTAACTCTTTTAGGGCCTATTGCACTTGATCAATCGAATAAAATTGTGGATCAGGCGGGCAATATTATAAATCCTCTTTTTTCGAATGTTCAACTTTCAAATATTCTGATTAACTCGCAAATGCCTGTTGTATTATCTGTTACTACGCCGTTATCAGGATGGAATAAGCAAAATAGTTATCTTGATTTCTCGGTATTATTTAATCGCACGGTGAATGTCGTCGGATCAAATTATTTAGAAATAAATATTGGCGGAGCTATAAAGCAAGCTCAATATGTTAGTGGATCAGGAACAACCACTTTAAACTTTAGGTACACAGTTGAGGATAATTTACAAGACACTGATGGTATTGAGTTTGCCCAAGGTCTTATAGTTTTAAGTGGCGGTGGAACAATTAAAGGTGATAGCGGTTTAGATGCCATGATTGAGTTTTCACCAGTTGCCATGGCAGGCGTCTTGGTTGACTGTCTTGAGCCTGAAGAAATTGAGTTTAGTTTGCAGAACAGATCATTTATTTTGCCCGGAGAAAAAGTATCAATTAAATTAAAATTTAACGAAAATGTGACTTCAAGTGGTCAGCCTAAATTAAATTTAAATTTATGGGGATCTAATAGCGCAGGGACAACTCATTTGCAAAATCAAGCGGTGAGTTTAGATGTGCAAAGTGTTACCGGACAAGATGTACTTTTTGAATACGTCGTGCCTGCCAGTTACCGTCACGTCTATCGGGTTGATTTTTCAAGTTTAGATTTTGCTTTGGGATCACTGGTTGATGAGGCTGGTAATGCGGCTGTGACTTCGGGATTAAAAATGAGAAAGGCTAATTTTATAAGCCTAGGAGAGTTTCACTCGTGTCTAATAAATGCTTCAAAAAAACTCTACTGTTGGGGTAAAAATTTAAATGGTCAGTTAGGGATTGATTCAACGGTTAATGCAAATACTCCCCAGCCTGTGGATGCGGCTAATGACTACCAGTTTGTAAGTACGGGGCAATCTCATACCTGCGCTATTACAACGGGTAACTTACTTAAGTGTTGGGGCCTAAATTTGTCAGGTCGATTAGGTAATGGCTCAACAACTCAGCAAAACTTTCCTGTTAACGTGGATGCAGCAACAGCTTACGCTTGGGTCGCTGCAGGTGCTCAGCACACTTGCGGAATTAATGTTTTTGGCCAGCTTAAATGTTGGGGCGAAAATGGAAGTGGTCAATTAGGTATAAATTCAACAGTAGATAATTCGTCTCCTCAATTAGTTAGTAGCGGAACAGTTTATTATAAAAAAGTTGTTTCAGGGTCAATGCATTCTTGCGCCATTAAAAATGATAATAAGCTTTTTTGCTGGGGCGAAAATGCAAGTAGACAGGTCGGAAATAACTCAACCACAGACAGAAGAGTTCCGACAGCTATAGATAACGTGAATAATTATTTAGATATTGCAATGGGTAGTGTTTCGCTTCACTCTTGCGGACTGACTGATTTTGGTCAAATTAATTGTTGGGGAGAAAGTGGGAACTATCAAACAGGACAAGGAGCTATAACTGATTTGGGATTACCGGCAGTTGTTGATTCGGGAGTTTATTATTCAAGCCTTTCGTCGGGTGCTAATTATACTTGCGGTATTACTTTAAACGAATCGGCACTTAAGTGCTGGGGACAAAACGCAAGCGGTCAGTTTGGGAGAAATAATACAACCAATGCAACCGTACCAGAGTTAATTGATGATACCCAAAAGTATTTTTCGCATATCGGTGGTACGAGCCATGCGTGTTCTTATTTTTCAAATGGCAAATTGTCTTGTTCGGGATTAAATTCTTCGGGGCAATTAGGTATCGGAAGCACGGTCAATAAAACCGTATTTACTGATGTGTCACTTGATTGGTAATATTTTTTTTATGCCAAATTATACTTAAAACACAGACAAGGGGTCTGTTTTAGACCATGTCTTGGCTAATTTAATAGATTATTGTTATTTGCTCCTTAGACCTAGGGCTTTAAAGCCTATAAAGAAGGTCTTGGCATAATTTTTTTTAAAGAAAATTCACATTAATGCCTTTTAGGTATTAAGTTTTTTTTAAAGGCTCCGATTTATTACTTGTAAGATACAAGGCTATCTTGATTGCCAAACAGGCCATTTGGTAAAAAGGAGTACGAAAAATGCTTAAATGGATTTATAAAACTTTGAGTTTTAGTACGAAATCATTATTCACATTTTTATTTATTGGAATGTTTACTTTTCTTTTGTCATGTACAAAAGGTGGCGATGATTTTAGTAATCTTGATTCATCAGGATCTGTCAATAAAGAAGGCGTGGGCCGATGTTCGATTAAAGAGATCTCCCCCTTAAATACATCGGATGTAAAAGTTTCAGGTTTGAGTTTAGGTGAAAAAGTGTTTTCTGTTGTTACCGAAGGTAGCGATTGTAAAGTTAAATTTTATTTAAATGGATCGGACGAGCCGATTTTAGAGGGATCAGCCTCTTTGACGCTTTCATCAGCGGATGTTTTAGCTGGCAAAAATGAGCTTCGGGTTGAAGTGACTGGACCCATTGGCTCAGACTTTAAAGAATGGACTGTTATTAAAAATGAGTTACCAATATGCAGTTATGTTTCTCCATCTGTCCCTAATTTAAATGCGACAGAAGGAACTCAGCCTACCTTAACGGTGAGTGCAACGGTTCAAACAGGAGAGTCGCCAACATTTACTTGGTTAGTTAATGGTCAGGCGAGTTCAAAATTAATAAAAGTAATCGAGGGGTCTGGCGCGAGTCAGTATCAATTAAATACGACTGGATTAACATCTGGTATTTATGAGGTTAGCTCGGTTGTGAGTGACGGGGTTGATCAGGTAACTTGTTCTTATAGTGTTAATGTTGGCCCCGATTGCGCTTTGTCTGGGAAATTGCCCGATGTCGCCAGCTTAAAACTCGCCTCATCAAGTGGTAACCAAACCTTTAGCGTGAGCTCGGCAACTCCTACGTGTATTGTATCTTGGACAGTTAATGGTACACCTATTACAGGGACGGGTTTAAGCCGGGCTGTGAGTTCAAGTGAGTTACTAACAGGTTCTAATATTTTAAAGGCAATAGTTGTTTCTACTTCAGGGACTTCTGAGCAGCTATGGACAGTTGTTAAAAATGCGGTACCAAGTTGTGCTTCAAGTCCAACAGGAACTGTGCAGTTATCAGCAGGATCAAATGTTCTTTTACAATCGTTACTAACAGATACCGACAGTGATGCTTTAACCTGGAGCTGGAAACTTAATGGTGTGGTTTCTTCAGCCCCTCTTTTGGTTACTGTAGATGGAGTCAATCAGAGCACGGGTACATTTTCGCCCACAGATTCGAATTTAGGATTTAACACAGTTAGTATTTTAATTAATGACGGCTATGATAGTGTGACTTGCTCGTGGAGTGTGCAAGTTAATCCGGCGTGTGCGATTGCTTCAAAAACGCCTGATTCGAGTAGTCATACGGTAGCAAATTCCGCAACAACTCAAAATATTTTTGCTGTTAGCTCAACAGCCTCATCTTGTAATGTGTCTTGGGAGCTTGGTGTTTTTAATTTGGGATCATCTTTGACTCTTCAAACTTTGATGTCGAGTTCTTTTTTGTCAACTCCAAATACTTTAAAAGTAACAGTAGGTAATGCAAGTTCCAGTCAAACTCATACTTGGACGGTAACAAAAAATAGTTTACCCTTTTGCGCCAGTCAGACTCCAGCAACTTCAGGTTTTGTAAGTGGAGTCGGCGCATTGGCTCAGTTTGACTTAGGGGTAACCGATAGTGATGTAGCCCAAACGCATAATTTTACTTGGAAGCTTGATGGTTCAGCTCTCCCTATAGGTTTTACTAGTCCTGAGTCTACAACCACTTCAACTCGCGTGGGTTGGATCCCTTCAAGCAGCCAAGCGGGTTCGCATAATTTAAGTGTTGAAGTTAATGATGGATTTGATACTAAGGTTTGTTCTTGGTCGACTACGATTTTACCAAATTGCAGTGTGACTGATGCAAGCCCTGCGGGGACAACTTTAAAAGTCAGTTATGCCCCTACTAATCAAACTTCTTTTGCCGCTGTTCCTAATGACAGCTCGTGCTTAGTTAGCTGGAGTATCGATGGGATTTCCGTGGGGACAGGATCATTTAATAACATTGAAAGCTCAGCTTTAAAGGATAATAACTCAACCAATACGGTAACAGCAACTTTAGCTAATGCCACAAGTTCAGTTACTAGAAATTGGACTGTTACAAAAAACTCACCGCCTGTATGCTTAAGTCAATCGCCATTAACGCCAACTTCTTTAAATTTGGGAGAGACCTTGTCGATGCAGGGTACTTTTCAAAATACAGATTCAGATACTTTAAACTTTTCTTGGGGTTTGGGCGGTAGTAGTGCGGCCTTTTCTGGGATAAGTAACAATGCAACCCAAGGTTTTTCGACTTTTACCCCTGAAATCAGCCATGTGGGGGTATCTAATGCTATTAAGTTAACAGCCAATGATGGTTATGATCAAGCATCTTGTGATTGGTCAACAACGGTGATTGATCCTAATGGAGCAACTATTTTAGGTCATAACCCCGTAGCAGACCCTGTTATTTTACTTTCAACGGGAAGTGTTGATTTATCTGTTGTTGCTACAGGAACCGGAATTACGTATGCCTGGTATGTGGATAGTGCTTTGCAGCCCACAAGAACGGCGGCTATTGAGACTTTCAATTACACTCAGCTTACGGCAGGAGTTCACCAAATAAAAGTAGTTGTGAGTGATACTTATGGCGGAGCCGATGAGCATATATTTAATGTCAAAAGAAACACAAAACCTGTTATTGGTTCTTATTCGCCAAACGAATCAGGAGTTACTCAATTTCGCGTCGGTGTTGAGGGCAGCTTAGCTCTAAGTGTGGGGGCCAGTGATGCCGATGGGGATAGTTTAACTTATAATTGGCTATTAGATGGATCATCTCATTCGGCCATTGTAGCTTCTACTAGTTCGGCAAGCCTGACACCATCGGGTAACAGTTTGTTAATTGGTCAGCATTCACTTTCTGTGCAAGTCAGCGATACCTATGAGACATCAACTGTGACTTGGTCTGTTCAGGTTAATTATTTTTCGGATGAGTGTAATATATTATTTAACTCAAGCTCTACGGGGCCCAATGCTGGCAAGGGTTGTACCTTAGTGGGTAACCCCAGTATGGGCGACGGGGAAGCTGTATTTAGTGATTTATCACTCCTTAAGTTTAGACCTAAAGATATTATAGCACTTGAACCAAATGTGTATGCAATAAGTGATTTTTTAAATCATACCGTATTGGTTGCGAATAATTCGGGGTCAACAAAAGTTTATTTTAATAAAACCATACCCCATCAGTCGATTAAAGTAGTTTTAGGTGCGGGTTCAAGAGGTCTGTCAAATAATGCTTCCTCGTTTGTTGACGCATTTAACGCCACATCAGGCGCCCCAATTTTTAAGCTCTGGTCTCCGAGTAATTTATTATACGATCAAACTACTCAAACTTTATTTATTTCTGACAGTCACAATTTAAGAGTTTTAGCCCTAAATAATTTAGGTAAGGTCAAACGCGTACTGGGTTTGGCAGATCGCGGTAACAGTAATGCGATTGCTTTAAGCGAAGGTCTTGGTAACTCAGTTGATTGTCTAAGCCCTAACGGCTTAGCCATTAACCAAGAAGGAGCCAGCAGATATTTATATGTGGCCTGTACCAATAGACATGTGGTAAGAAAGGTCGATATAACAAGTTTTACTGGCCTCAACGAACCTAATTTTTCGACAGTGATAGCCGTGGGTCGTCATAATACAACGGTCTCAGGTGTTGCGGCACACTTTTCAGGCAAAGGCGGAGCGACAAATACCCCAGCCACAGGTGGGATGGCCCGATTAAATAACCCTGTGTCGTTATTTAGTCATGGTGGATTAGTTTATATATCTGATTCGCACCGTATCCATGTGTATAATCCTACATTAGATACTCGCGAAATTTATCCTCAAATAAGTACCTACCCATCAGATTTTGCGAGTAACGGCAGTTTATCTTTAGTTGCAAGGTCATTGCAAGAGTCTCCTGCTTGGGAAAATGATACTGGTCAAACCCATAGTTCAACGGTGTTATCAACCAATACAGTTAATGCTTATGCCTTATTTAAAGGTTCTGTTTTAACAAAAGGGGCCTGTCATTTAGGAGTCATCCAAGTTAAAAATGGGGCTACTCCCGTTAAAGTGGCCTCAGATACAAATATAAATATCACGGCGGATGAGGCTGCTCTTTATTCAAATAGTGATTGCAGTAGCGCAGCTACAAATAATTTATCGGTAACAGTTAAGGCGGGGGCTTCGCTTGTCCCTTTTTGGTTAAAAAATACAGATGGGGGCTTTAGCTTAACAGCGCCTGTGGCATCGGCTTTGACATTTTCAAATGAGTCATCAGTTGCGGCTGATTATTCGGTAACAACAAGTGCCAATCAATCTGATGTTTTAGAGTGTGTCCCTGTAGAGGTGAGGCTTTCAACGACGGCTGCAGCAGCCCCTATTAACCCATCAAATACTGTCTATTTAAGCATGATGACTAATAATTTTGGATCCTATTTTGGCGATGCAAATTGTTTGACTTTAATCCCTGATCAAAGAATTAGTTTTACATCAGGCCAAATAGCTGTAAAAACTTTTTATTACTCAAGAAAAGTATTTTCTCAGCCTAGCAATTTAACCCCTATTTTTGGGTATGCTCATTCTGCCGCTGGATTTGCGCCGGCCCCATCGCCTGTGTTTACGCCAGCTCCTGCTGTTAATATTTATACTCAATTTAGTACAAGCTATGATAATTCATCTATTGCTAAATTAGGGTCTAGTTACCTATCAACAAATACACTTTATGCCTATTCAGGTTATATGCCTTATGGCTTTAATATGATACCTTATGGTAATCAATCTCTATCGGGCTTTAATTACCCAGAAGGAATTATTTATGTGCCCACAGTTAATAATTGGGGATCAAGCGGGGTGAATTTTTTAAATCTATCACCTTCGGCCCAAACTTTTGGAGTTTTAGGAGTTCATGCTCATTCGACAAAAAAGATTGCAGGGGGAACAAGCGGGACAGCTAACTATCAAAACTATGCGGCAGGCTATAATGGTGAAGATAATTTAGCTCAATTTTCGACATTAAATTATCCCTATGGATTATTACTTGATTCAGCAGGGGATTTATTAATAGCTGACCATAATAATTATCGAATCCGCAAAATTGAGATGTCGGGTTCAAGTTATATCAGAGAGTTTTTAGGTCTTGGTCAAACGCGAGAAATTGCTAATCAATTAAACTCTGAGGCTAAAAGCGCCTATTTAGCTACGCCCTTTAAACTCGATTATTTTGGAGATTATTTATATTTCTCTGAGACTACGAATGATCGTATTCGAAAAGTCAGTTTAACAACAGG
This sequence comes from Bdellovibrio sp., assembly GCA_020720425.1. Lineage (GTDB taxonomy): Bacteria > Bdellovibrionota > Bdellovibrionia > Bdellovibrionales > Bdellovibrionaceae > DYOP01. The sequence goes on from DYOP01000054.1 coordinate 9,698, forward strand.
TATTGTATCGGGAGTAGCCGGTAACGGTTCCAGTGCCTCTTATACAGAAGGCGGTGATGCCTTGGCAGAAAAAATGACTAATCCTAAAGGATTTAAAGTGATCCCTTGGAATTCGGGTACCAATTTGCTTGATCGTTTAGCCCCCACTAATTATGTGTTACTTTATACCGAGGATTGTATGGTCAGGGTTTCAAATATCTCAGGTCCAACGATTTCGAGTTTTTTTGGGGTATCTAATTTGGGTTCAGGTAAAACAAAGACTTTAGCTGGCGATCCCTTTGTGGTTTGTTATAATGCAGGAAATGGCCCTTGGCGAGCGGGGCTTAATACAAATGGGATGGATGCTCACTCGGCTAGATTTAGAACAGTTTATGATGTGGCATATTTAAAAAATAAAATCTTAATTATTGATAATACGGATAGTTGTTTAACTCAAATTAATTTTGATGGAACATTACAAGAAGTCACAGAAGGAAGCTGCGGTTTTGGGGTAAGTTCAGAAGGTGAAGCGGGTACAGCTTATAAGTCAAGAACCCCATTTGCCTTTGGCGTAGATGCGAGTTTTCCAGATAATTTATTTATGACAGATCTAGCTTCGGTAGCAAATCTAGTTGGTAAAATTACATATTTTAATTCTACGTTAACAGAGAGGGTTTTTTCGGGAGGTGGTATTACAGGTTATGGTACTTCAAACTTAGCAAGGGGATCTTATATCTATGATGTGAGCGTGCCCTCAGGGCTTGCATCAAGCTCTGGTGGGGTAACGAGCTGGGCTCAAACTCAATCTACGGTGAATAGCAATGATAAAATTTGTTGGAGTACGGGGTCCTATGATTCATGGTTATATAGTAATATCCATGGTTATCAAAATGCCTATTGTGCTATTAGATCAAATGTTGACGCAGGTAGTGTGGCTGTAGGGCCTCAAGCCGGGTTTGGTTCGGGGGCCCCCTTAGGCCGAGAGCAAGAGGGGTTGTCGAGATATAATATGACTTTTTATGGTCCTACAGGAATTGCTTTTGACCAAGAAGGTAACTTGTACCTTTCTGATTCGGGTAACCATATTATTCGAATGATCAGAAGATGGTGGTAAAAAATATGAATAATCATTTAAATCAAACACAGACAGAGATTAAGCGATCTAATTATTTTAAAATAATAAAACTATATCAATTTATAGTTAGAAATAAACCTATGACTTTGATTAGTTTCGTATTGATTGGGTCACTGACCGTTTTTGGTATTGGCATTTATAAAAAGGTAAATCGCTCAGAAGGTGTGAATCTATTATCTGAGCGTTTTAACGGCGGTATAGAAAAACAAAAAACCGATGATAAAAGTGAAGCTCATTCTTTGTTTACTCATGAGGAGTTGATTGGTTTATGGGTTGAGCAATTAATTCAGCGAAATCAAATTGTTAAGCGTTACTATGAAAGTTCAAAAATTAAATTAACTAAAGATTTAGAAAGCAAAATTAATTTAGTTGAAATTTGGGGACAAAAAAAATTATCATTTAATGACTTTGTCCAAGCCAATGAAATTGTTATGTTTTTGGATTCTGATTTATCAAATGAGCTTTTGCGTGTTGAGTTTTTTAACCGAGCCTCAAAAAGTGATCTTCAATCGTTTAAACAACTCGAAGAGCAACTTCGAAAAACTCAAGCCTTACTCAGGTAAAATATTATTTTTATTGAGGCTCTCACGATATTATGAAAGAATTAGATATGAAAAAAGTAGAAACTAATAAAGCTGTTTTGGTAACAGGAGCTAGTCGCGGTATTGGTCGTCAGGTGGCCCTTGATCTTAAAGAAAAAGGTTACTTTATTTTATTGCAAGGCCGAGACGAAAAAGAATTAATTAAATTAGAGTCTGAGCTTGGCCAAAAGGATTCGGTTTTTTTAGCTGATTTTTCAAGATCAGAATCAGGATTTGAATTGGCTCAAAAAGTGAGTTTATTTATTCAGAGTCAGGGTTTTTATTTAGTGGGTTTGGTCAATAATGCGGGATATTTTGAAAGGGCTTTGCTTAAAAACTCTAACTTAGATCTATGGAAAAACCTTTTTGAAGTTAATTTTTTTTCAGTTGTGAATTTGACTCAATCTTTATTTGAGGAGCTTAAAAAAAGTCAAAAAGCCTCGATTGTGAATATCTCATCAAGCCTGGCTTTAAAACCTTCCATGGGTACAGGGGCTTATGGCGCAGCCAAAGCGGCTTTAGTTTATTGGTCTCAAAATTTGGCTCTTGAGTGGGGCGCTATGGGGATTCGCGCGAATGTGATTTGCCCTGGAATTATTCAGACCCCTTTACACCCATTTTATCATTTACCTGAAAGCGAAAAAGAACATAAAATAAATCAATTAAATCAACTTCAGCCACTGGGGCGAATTGGTCAACCGAGGGATATTTCAGCTTGGATTAGTTTTTTAATCTCTGATAGCTCAGAGTGGACTACGGGAGCAGTTATTACGGTTGATGGAGGGATTAACTTAAAATGATTCATAAAGGATTTTCAATCACCTGGAGCAGTGCTCATTTTTACGCCAATAAAAATTGGACTGAACAAGAAAATCAAAATACATTTGGTTTATGTTACCATCCTTATGGCCATGGTCATGATTATAATTTAGAAGTTTTATTTGAAGATAAATCAGGTTTTGATCCAATCAGAGCCCAGTCGGTTTTAAATAAGCTTAAAGTGATGTTAGACCACAAGCATATTAATTTTGATATTCAGCATTTTAGTAATCATGTTCCAACAACTGAAAATATGGCTTTATTTATTAAAGACTTTTTAAGTGCTGAGCTAGGATCTGAAGCACGATTTAAAATTTGTTTAAATGAAGGCCCCCATATAAAAGTCGAATTTTAATTTGAATGTTCCTGAGTTATTGGAAACTCCCTATTCCGAATACCTTGGATCAATTTGTAGCTCTATATGCCAGAAATTATGTCGAGTGCCAGGTATTCAACTCCCTTTTTGACGTACTGATTTGTCAATCCAAAATTTAAAGGACAATGGGTGTAAAACTGGTTACACTTTTTAAATGGAAAAATTAATTAACTTTTTTGTAACAAATTGGCGCTTAAGTTTTATCCTGAGCCTGTTTATTTTAATTTCAGGGTTTTTGGGCCTAGCCACATTACAACGCGAATCATTTCCGCCTGTTGATTTTGCTAAAATTTCTATTACCACAGTCTATCCTGGTTCAACATCGCTCGAAGTCGAAGAGAAAATCACAATTCCCATTGAAAATGAACTTCGCGGAATCGAAGGTGTGAAGGACATCAAATCAACCTCACAAAATGAACTCAGTAAAATTGAAATTCGATTAGATATTGATGACTCTTCTATTGTTACTAAAGAAGTTCTTTCAGAAATTCAAAGGGCCGTTGATCGCGTTCAAAACCTTCCTGTTGATATACTAGAAAGGCCACGGATTATAGAGGTTAACGCCAAAGAAATCCCAATTATTGAGCTGGCCGTTACTGGCCCTAATGAAAATCGGCAAAGAGATATTCAAGCCCGAGCTTTAAAATCAATTCTTGAAGATATTAAAGGGGTTGCCGAGGTTCGTCTTGTTGGTTACCGCGAAAAAGAGTATCAGGTGTTACTAGATCCATTTAAACTACAAAATTTTTATGTTGGTATTCCTGAAATCAGATCAGCCGTTTCGGCCCGAACCAGCGACACTCCCGCTGGCTACCTTAGAGGCTCAACTCAAAATCAAATGGTTCGAATTAAAGCTAAAATTGATAAGGCCTCTGATCTTAAGCTAGTGCCTCTTCGAACAGGTGATAACGGTAACCCCATCTATGTACAAGATATTGGCCGAGCTATTGAAACCATGGAAGAAGCTAAAGTTTTAACTACACTCAACGGAGAAGACGTCACTCTTTTGGTTGTAATTAAAAAAGCAAGAGCGGATGCCATTGAAACGGTCAATAAAACAAAATCAGCCATTGAAGCCTTTCAAAAATCTCTTGACCCTCAATTTAAAATCAAAGTCTATAATAACGAATCCCACAGGGTCGAGAGGCGAATCGGCATTGTCTCTTCAAATGCTATTCAAGGGTTTATTTTAGTCCTTTTGGTAACGTTTTTGTTTTTACCAGCAAAACTTTCTATTATGATCTCGCTAAGTTTGCCCATTTCACTTTTGGGTACTATCTATTTTATGCAACAACTCGGAGCCAATTTTAATCTCATCACCATGTTAGGGTTGATCATCGCTCTTGGTATGCTTGTAGATAATTCAGTCGTCGTTGGCGAACTCTATGCAAGCCTTAGAAAAGAGGGTGTTACTGCAAAACAAGCCGCCATTAAAGCGGGGCACCGCTATTGGATAGCATTATTATGTTCAACTTTAACTACCATAGCCGCATTTACCCCCTTGCTCGTTACGAAGGGGGTTATGGGTCAGTTTATAAAATGGATACCCATTGTTGTAAACATAGCCCTTATTTTTAGTTTAATTGATAGTTTTTTCTTGTTACCAGCAAGGCTTCAATTTATTATGAAAAGCCAATCCGGCAATCAACAAATAGATTTTTCACGAAAATGGTTTCAATATTTAGAAAGAGTTTTTAAAAAATCTGTGCGTTGGTTTGTCAACAACCCTGTCAAGACGGCTTTGAGTTTTATACTCTTGTTTATATTTAGTTTTACTTTAACTGTAGTTGGAAATCGCTTTGAGCTTTTTCCAAAAGAAGGCGTCGAATTTTATATCGGACGAATTGAGCTGCCAGTTCAAACCCCCTTAAAGGTAACTCTTTCTGAAGTTCAACGAATCAGCACTGAAATTGAAAATATTTTAGGTGTCGATACAATTGAAGCCATTGTCGGAAGAGCGGGCATCCAACAGTCTGGCGTTGGTGATCCGCTTGAAAAAAACGATGAACATTTCGGAATGCTAACTATTAAAATTCCGGCCCCTATTGCTGCTAATCAAAATCCAGACGAGATTTTGAATTTATTAAAAAATGTAACTCAAGGCAAAACAACACGCTTAAGTTTTGAAGCTCTGGCCAACGGCCCCCCCGTAGGAAAACCTCTCAACCTTGTTTTGCGCTCTGATAGCGAATCTGATTTAAAAGCCGTTATCGACGGACTTAAGCAATCTTTGCTTCAGTTAAAAGGTATCGACAATGTTGAAACAGACCAGATCAGAACGGGGCCTGAAATTTTAGTGTTACCCAAGCCTTCGGCACTTAACTATGTAAAACTAACAGAACAAGACCTTGGTTTAAATTTAAGAACAGCCTATCAAGGGCTAATTGTCGGTAAATTTTACGATAAAGGAGATGATTTTGTTTTACGTGTTCAGTTTGATGAACCTTTCAGAAAAGATAGCTCTAGTTTAAAAGAAATTAAAGTTTTAAATCAAAGAAATCTTTTAATTGATTTAAATTTGCTTGCTAATTTTCAAACTCAAGAAGGCCCACCAAACTTAAAGCGCTACGACTTTAAAAGATCTATTACTTTAACTGCCGAAACGGACCCGAAACAATTAACCTCGGTTCAGTTAAATAAAGAAGCTTCAGACAAACTGAAAGAGTTTCAAAAACGTTACCCAAGTGTTACTGAAGTTTTTGGGGGCGAAGCGGAGTCTACAAAAGAGTCTGTTGAATCACTTTTTATGGCTCTGATATTGGCCATTTTTGGCATTTTCGGAATTTTAGTTTTTGCCTTTAACTCATTTTTAAAACCCATTTTAGTTTTAACCTCTATCCCCTTAGGTCTTATCGGCATTAATATTGCCTTCTTTTTACACCAAAGACCTCTTTCTTTTTTAGCTCTTATTGGGACAATTGGACTTGCGGGCGTAATTGTTAATAGTGCCATCATCTTGGTGTCAGCAATTAACGACATGCTCGACTCTAAGCCCGAAATACGTGGGTCTTTAAAGCTTTATAACGAATCAATTGTTGAGGTTACCACCGAAAGACTAAGACCTGTTTTAATCACATCACTAACAACCGTTGCTGGATTAATACCCACAGCTTATGCCATTGGTGGATATGATTCAACTTTGGTCCCTTTAACTTTAGCCATGGGCTGGGGTTTATTTGCCGGCACTTTTTTAAGTTTGGTTTGGATACCTGTGGGTTACCGAATTCTAGATTTTAAAAAAAGTAAGACGTAATCGTTACTTTCACTTGGAAGGCTCCAAATTCAGTGAGTTATGTCAACACGCTAAGCATAAGAATGTGCATGAGGCTTTTTTATGGTAACAAGCGGGGGCAATAAAAAGTCTATGCAAAAAGGTAAAAAAAGTTTTTCACAGATTGAATTTTGGCTTTTGACAGATCAAAGGTGAGCCAATCCTTTTATCCTTGAGGCACGGCCATCCATGGCCT
>DYOP01000130.1 GCA_020720425.1 Bdellovibrio sp.
AAAAAATCGAGATCAACTTAAAGCTCAAATTTGCCCTTAGTTTTCTTACCAGGGCATCGAGGAATCCCGTACCATCAATTACGAGGCAAAACAAATATTTAATAAGCTAATATTCTGACAATCAGATTATCTAACAATCAGATATTCTGATAATCAGATAGTCTGACAATTTAATTAGTTGATAATTTAATAACCTGATAATCTAAGAATCAATCAAGCTTACTCAATGACCAAAGTTGCATAGACCCTATGTGTATCGTCGTGATCATCAAGATGATTTAAAAACTCAACCACCTCTTTAAGCTGATCTGCGTTTAAGTCAGTTTTGTTTTTTGGCTTATAACCAGGCTCAGATTGAGTAATATGCCAGCCCCTTTGAACCAAAGCTTTTCGGATTTCATCTAGGTGATGAATTTCAGTAAAAAACTCAAAATGAGTATCATGAGGATAAACTTCATTAGCTCCGGCTTCGATAGCTTCTTCTTCGGGGTCAAAGCTACCACTGTGAGTGCTGTGAATAATTCCAACACGTTCGAACATCCAAGCAACGCTACCGGATTCGCCCATGTTACCGCCATTTTTTTTAAATAAATTTCTAATTTCGGCAACGGTTCGGGTTTTGTTATCAGTTTGTGTTTCTACTAAAACACCGACTCCGTGAGGTCCATAGCCCTCGTAAGTTATTTCTTCGATGATGTGACCATCAAGTTGACCTGATCCTTTTTTGATCGCTCGATCAATGGTATCATTCGGTACGCTCTGTTTTTTTGCGGCATCAAGAGCCATTCTTAGACGGGCATTGTATTCAGGATCTATTCCGCCAAATTTAACGGCCACTTGAATCTCACGAGCGAGTTTAGTAAAAACGGCACCTTTTTTAGCGGCATTTTCGGCTTTAATCGGATTTTTCCATGACTTTCCCATGAGCAAGCACCTTTCTTGTTAAAATTATTCAAAACACGAATGCTAGTAAACTAATAATGTTGCGAAATTATTTTATACAAAAATTAATTTTAATCTAAATAAATTACTTAAAACACCCTGATATCACCACGCTGCAACATTAATCGGGTTACGCTAATCAGCTTTGGTCAATTTCATTATTGGTTAAATTCATTATTATTGCTCAACATCAACATAGGTCAGTTAAGACTGTTCAATAGGATTCAATTTTTGCCTTCAAAATTACCTTAGGAAGTTGCTTTATGAAGTTACTTTGTTGATATAATTTATTAAATCATGCGGATGATTAAAAGTGATTTCGTTGTCAGAAATGGCCTTAGGGTTTCTTTGGGGATCAAGCCAGTTGGCCCTTATTGCCTTTGCGCCGACATGATGGGCGGCGAGCATATCGTTGTCATGATCTCCAACCATAATAAGATCTTCTGTTTTACAATTAAAGTGTTGAGCAATTTCGTGTAGGGCCTCGGGGTGAGGTTTGCAGTAGGTGACATCGTTACTCGAAATAATGGGATTAAATTTTTTATCCATTTGGTGAAAGTCGATGACACCTTGGGCCGAGTGTCTTTCGCGGGCGGTCCAAATGGCTTTATGGTAACCCTTTATGTCGAGCAGGTGAATTAAGTCTAAAATGCCCTCAATATAGGGAGTTTGTGAATTATCTGAGTTAAGCCGCGTTTGAAATAATTGATAAGCTTTATGTCCGTCGTGATCTCCAAATTGATTTTTAAAATATTGTAAAAATTCTTTTCCCGGAGTTTTTAAGGTTTCTGCCGAATCAAGAGCTGTAAAAGTTCTATTAAAATGCGAAAAAACCCAACTTAATGAATTAAAAAAAAGTGAGTGAGAATCAACAAGCGTTCCGTCAAGATCAAATACCCAGTAAGTCATTTAATGATTTCCTTTTACTTGCAATTCGGTTTGTAGTCATTTTCTGATCTATTTCTATTTCTATTTCTATTTCTATTTCTAGATCTATTTCTAGATCTATTTGATCTATTTCTAGCTCCAGTTATACTTTATTTATACCACTGTTTTCTGAGCCAGGGCAGATAACATTAAACTTTAGTATCACTTTAACATCACATGAGTGTGCTTTTTTTTCCTCTTAATTTTGACCAAGGGCCACAATTAAATTAAAATCCATTGTGTTGACAGGCTGAATCGAAAGCCTTTGTCCTTTTTTTACAAGTAATAGATTTTCAAGTCCTTGTGTGCTGCGGATTTCGGGTAAAGAGACAAAGTGCTTAAATCGAAAGACAAAACTAATTTCGGCACAAACCCAACGAGGATTATCAGGTGTTGATTTTTGGTCATAGTAATCACTTGATTTATCAAACTGTAAGGGGTCAACTAAGCCCGTACCGGTAACCTTAGCAAGCCCTGCGACCCCAGGTGGTGTGGCATTGGAGTGATAAAATAAAACCTGATCTCCTATTTTCATTTTGTCTTTCATAAAGTTGCGAGCTTGATAGTTTCTGACTCCCGTCCAAAGCGTAGTATTTAATCTTTCAAGATCAAATATAGAAAACTCCTCGGGTTCTGATTTCATAAGCCAGTATTGCATAAAAAAGGATATAGCTTATGAGCCAAAGAGTCTCAACTAAGGACTTCAGAGTTGATCTGTTTTGCCGCATGGTAGTATCAAGCGACAAGTGGCCAAGGGATGTTTAAGCTATAAAGTTAATTAGCGTTTACGGTAAAGGTTGAATTATTTTTTG
>DYOP01000131.1 GCA_020720425.1 Bdellovibrio sp.
ACCAGATGAGAAATTCTTTGCTTCGCCCAGATCAAAGAGTTACTGGTCGAGCCCCCTTTGGTAACCTTGAAGAATTTGCCGTGCAAAGCCTCAAGTGTAGAGAATTTCATCTCCAAAATAAATTCAAGAACATCAAGCTCACGCTCGGTTAACCGATAACCTTTTGCTGATCGAACCTTTGGGGATACCTTCGGTAAATCAAAAAAACAATATGACGTTTGCATGTAAACTCCTTATTGGCGAATACTGGGGTTTAAAAAATAAACCCCGTTCGCCAAAGCTATTGATGGATGGGATGTGGCTTGGTTTATCCAAGCCCATCCCATCCATCTGTAATAAATAATAAAAAAATAAATATTATTTCTTAGAAAGGTAGCTCTCTGGTCCGCTGATTCTTTAAAAGTTCCTTCAAGAGGCCCGCCTTGCTGACCACCTGCTCTCACTCGTTGGGAGTGGGTGGTCAGCAAGATTAAGCGGGCCGAGCCTTGTCCTAAACCCTTGAAAACGTGGACCAGAGAGCGCCGAATAAGAAAACAACTCCCATCAAAAGCAATGGGAGTTGTAATGGATCTTTTGGTGGGTCTTAATCCAGCCAAAACTTTTGCTTTTAACTTTCTTTTTGATTCAAAGATGGCATGAAACCCTTTACTACTAAGGCTTTCATTTTTTTCCATCCAGCCAGCATCCAGCCAAATCCAGCCAAACCCAGTAACGAAATGTAACTTCTTGTAACGCAAACTCGAACCAAAATGACGTAACTTATTGAAATCATTAGTTGTGCATTTTCGAGAGTTTAAGTCTAATGGGATAAAACAGGGGGGTGTTAAATGGGGTGACCGACGGGGGTTGAACCCGCGACAACCGGAATCACAATCCGGGGCTCTACCAACTGAGCTACGGCCACCAATGAAAAACCATATAAAATTACTAAATAATATGGGCCTATTCAAGCACAATATGTATTTGGAACATATCAGCTATATCTTTTGTGTTATCAATCATTACAAATTTATTAACTAAACCCTGATCTTGAGATCTAAAAATGGGGCAGGCAATGGCGTAGCAGCTAAACCTGTCCAGCCCCATAGATTTGTTGAGACAACCTATTGATTGTTTAGTTTCAAATATTTCATTTCAAATATTTCAACTGTTTCAACAAATTATAATTACACCAAATTAACACCATAATTAATACCTGTCGAACAAATCGGCTCAATGACTTAGGAATAAAACTTAACAACCTCACCATCAGCCTTAATCGAACCAGGTGTCCACTGTTCAATAAAAAGTGCGTTGGGATCTTTGGCTCTACTTAGAGCAACATAGGCTTGCCCTGTTTCCCATAAAGCCCTTAAATTAACATGAAGGCAGTCAATCGAAGCGCCCTGTGATTTATGAATGGTGGTCGCCCAACCAAGGGTTAAAGGAAAATTGCAAATCGTAGCGATTATTTTTCCGTCCCCGTCTAGAACATGAAAATCTTCTTTAAGAAGTGTGATTTGTTTTCCGCTTTTAGTCTTTAAAACAATCGACTCATCACTTATTGATTTTATATGGGCCAGGGTTCCGTTGACGTACTCACCTTCCACATCATTTTTTCGAATCATCACTAAGGCCCCTTCTTTTAATAAAAGAACCTCAGGTAACGGGCTATATGAAATCAAGCTCCCTTTGGGCGTTTGAATGCCTGTTACCGTAGAAACTTCGGTATTAAACTCTTTTAATGGAGTTTTTAATTTATTCAGCATATTTTGATTATACGACTCGGCCTCGGCTTTACGACCAAACAGTACCGTACCATCAAAATCATCTTTTAAAGGGGCTACTCGTGAGTTTAAAAAGGCTTCTACATGTGAGTCGCAGTTACCAAGACGAATTTTATTTAATATATTTACAAACTCTTGGCTTTCGGTTCGCATTGACTTAAAAAGCTCAATTTTAACTGGATTTACTTGCTTCCAAAGCTCATGAGTAAATAACCAGGGTATTTTTTTTTCAAATCTATCTACGGGGGGAAGCTGTAAAAAATCACCTGTTAAAATTAAACGAATCCCTCCAAATGGTGATAGGTTAAACTTAATTGATTTTGCTATTAGATCGGCAGCTTCAAAAGCTTGGGGGTGAATCATTGAAATTTCATCAATAATTAGCTCTTGAGTTTTTGCAATTCGTTTTTGGATTCGGCTCGACTCAGTCGCTCTTTTAACCGTTTTTGATATCCCACCTTCCATGATACCAAGCCCAAAAAACGAATGAAAAGTCCTTCCGTTGATTTGCACGGCCGCAGCCCCCGTGCTTGCTAAAACAGGGGATTTTTTTAAGTTTTGTTTTAAATATGAGTTAATGACAAAGGTTTTTCCAACTCCTGCGGGACCTGTTAAAAAAACATTCCTTGTAGTACTGAGCGCTGTAAGTGCTATTTTTTGATCTTCATTGAGTTCTTTTATAAACCCTTCTTTCGATTTCATATTAGGCTCCCCGTTACCATCCCCGTTACCAGAGTTTTCATGTTATTTTCCCTATCTTGAAATACATTAACTGCTGTAAATGTCATTTTAAAAATCATGTTGTTCTTAATTAATTGTTGAGAGTTTTTATAAGC
>DYOP01000132.1 GCA_020720425.1 Bdellovibrio sp.
AAAAAAGCGAGTATTTTTTATCATTTTGAAACTTATCCACCAAGGCTTGCCTATCTCTTGTGCTTCCAGTCATCGTAAGATAGTTGTATCCTTGCTCCTCAGCCTTATTTGCGATGGCGTCAAGAGAGCCTAGATAGTTTGCAAAAATAAGAACTTTATGGTTATTTGCAACTATGTCTTCCAGCATTTCAAATAGCACTTCTATTTTTGAAGACGGTATTGGCGCATCACTCTTTAGTTCAGGCACCGAGGCGATTTGACGAAGGTCGTTAAAGGCTTGAAAGATGGCGAATTTGGAAGCCTCTATACCGCTTGTCGCCACTTGTTTTTCCAAAATCTGTTTGTAATACGCTCTTTTTTGCTCATAAAATGCTTTATGTTTCTCTTCCATATCCACAAAAACTATCTGCTCTTGTTTTGGCGGCAGATCTTTTAAAACGTCTTTTTTGAGTCTTCTTAAAATAAATGGGGATATTTTAGTTTTTAACGCATGAGCTACATCTTCGTTTCCATCTGTTTGAATGGGGGATGCGAAATCATTTTTGAAGTTGTTTATCGTAGAAAACATACCGTTGTTGATAAATCTAAATAGCGAGTAAAGCTCAAAAAGTGAGTTTTCTATAGGCGTTCCGCTTAGGGCGAACTTGTGTTTGGCGTTTAGCAGCATTACAGCTTTTGAGACCTGAGAGTCGACGTTTTTGATATTTTGCGACTCATCTAAAATTATCGTGTCAAACTCTATCTCTTTTATCTGCTCTATATCGTTTCTAACAATGGCGTAAGTAGAGAGGATAATGGAGTAGTTTTTAAACTCATTCACATCGCGACTTGTTCCATAATGTAGATAAAAAGGCAATAAGGGACTAAATTTTAATAGTTCATTTTGCCAGTTTGTCGTCAAGCTTTTTGGCATAACAATAAGAGATGGAAGTTTTGTTTTTGGGTAGATGCTTGATAGTAGTCCGATGGTCTGCAAAGTCTTGCCAAGTCCCATATCATCGGCAAGGCAACCTCCAAAGTTGTTGTCATAGAGATACTTTAACCATTTTATGCCGTACTTTTGATACTCCCTTAGCGTCACGTTGTTTAGTTTTGGCAGAGTCTGTTTTGAGGTTTTTAACCCCTCAAAACCTTTATAAAAATCTTTTGAATCTTTAAACAGTTTTTGATCTTTTTGGGCTATGAGTTGCTCTATCTCTGGTAGGTCAAAAAAGGAGATTTTGATACTATTGCCGTCTTTTTTGAAGATCCGCTCTAATTTGGCGATATATGACTTATCTATTATCGATTTCTCACCGTTACTTAGGGGTATGTATGAGTGTTTTTTGTAGAGATTTAGCATATCAAAAAGAGTAAATGTATCATTTTCAATAACGACGCTTACCTCGTCTCTTCCAAGCAGGTCAACTTTGTTTTTAAATGAGATATTTAGCGTTGGTTTTGAGGTGTTGTATTTGTAAGTTTTTAGTTTTTCGCTTCCATAAACCTCGCAACCTGCAACGATTGAGGCTAGATGATTTAGTAGAAATTCACCGGAGAGCTTAGCGTTGATGACAAAAAGCCCTTCGTCTTCGCTAAAGCTCGCCTCTTTTAAGCTTTTTTTGAGAGTGCTGAGCTGTTTGAAAATATTTGAGTATGATTCAAAAACCTCGCTAAAATCACACTCATAGACATTGATACTTTTTTCAAAATCATTAATAAGAACAATTTTAGAGATATTAAAATCGTTAAAAAACTCAGGAGTAAGTCTTCCAATCACGGCACTTGTGCGGAGTACAAGCTCGTTGTCCGCCGTAACCTTCTCAAAAATCACAGCGGGTTTTACAAGCTTCTTTTCCTCTTTTAATTCAACGCTAAAATCTTCATATTTGATATTTATATTTTCAAAATGCGTCGTCAAAATAGTCAAAAACTCTTCTAGTTTCTCTTTTTCTATAACGCTTTTGAAGTTTTCTAGTTTATTAAAATTTTCGCCAACACTGCAAACTTGTTTGATGACGTTACCAATAAGCACAAAGCTAGAGGTTATAAATCTAAAATCTAAAACAGCGTCGACAGATAAAGAAATAGCTAGTTTTTCATCAGTTGTAGCTATATTCAATTCAACGAAAGAGACCCCGTCGCTACTTAAAAGTTTTTCATTGTTGTAGTAAAAGTTTTCACTAAGTCTCAAAAGTTCCAAAAGCTTTGAATGTTTAAAAAGATAGACCTTATCGCCCTCGTCCTCCCAACTAATAGCAAAAAAATCCGCTTTTTTATACTCTTCTAAAAGTTGTAAAATCTCTCTGTCGAGACCATTGTAGATGCGATAATCTAAAGTGCTTAAAGGCTTATTGTTTTTATCGCAAACCTCCACAAAAGCACCGTTTTTATCAAAATCAAGTACAAATCTAAAAAAACTTTTCTCTTTAGCCCTAGTTAGAAAGCTCTTTTGTTGTTTAAAAATATCTAGCAAGTTTTTGTTTTCCTTAAATAATCAACTACGAATTTTAGAGAGACATTATATCTTCGCCAAGCTCAAAAGCAAATCATCAATGAGTTTGATTGTTATCAGGGGCTTGTTTTAACCCCTAA
>DYOP01000055.1:0-4972 GCA_020720425.1 Bdellovibrio sp.
TATATGATCCTTGCATTAACTCTCGCTATGCTTCGATGATTTTGCTTAAAAACATCAAGCATTATGGGGCCACATGGGAGGCCATCGGGGCCTATAATGTCGGGACAAGAGAAGGGCAGAGGTATGACCGTTTAAGACAGAGATACGCCAACTTAGTTTATAAGCAATATTTAAAAATTAAGGGGGCGACTCTGTGAGACTTTCCTTTGTTGTAATCCTCGTTTTTTGTGTGTCTTGTGCTTCATCACGCCCAGAGGTCAGAAAATTTTCTATTGAAAAAAGCAACTCTGAATTTGTTTTTTGCTCAGATTGTATGAAGCCTACTCAAAAAACATTGGAAGGAACTGAAACGGATAAGCCAATAAATTTTGAATCAGTTATCGGCAACGCTCCTATAACTGACATTGTTGAATCAGTAATGAGTGCTATTGAAAAAAAATCGCCTGATGTTGTTTTGTACTTTGACTTTAATAGCATCGGCCCGATTTCTAAAGATTCAATTGATCAAACATTCCTAGCGAACGCTTCTCATGCAAAAAAAATAATACTCTCAAGTTTTACAGATGATGTCGGAACATTAGAGCAAAACAAAGTCATTGCGCAGGGGCGACTTAATAGTGCTAAAGCACTGCTTATGGCCGCAGGTATTGACTACCAAAATATTGAAACAATCTCAAATCCGCTGTGCTGCTATCTGAATGAATGCAAAGACTCAGATGAGCGAGCAAAAAATAGACGTGTCGAAATTTTCATCGAAGGAGGTTCACGGTGAAGAACAAAGAATTATGTATTTTAATTTCTCTAGTGATTGTGGCCTTGGCCCCAAATCTTACGTGGGCCGCTTCTGTTACGGCCGCCGATCCCATGTTTAAAGATCTGTATGACTTTGCAACGGGGATGGCCAATGGGTACTTCGCAAGGGGGGTTGCCATTACTGGTGGTTTGATTGGTCTTGTGATGGCCGCGACCATGGGAAAAGTTATGCCTGCACTTGTAGGGGTTCCTTTGGGCGTTGTTGGTTATTTGGGGCCGTCAATTGTCGATAAAATGTATGCATCAGCACTAATCTGATTTGATGAGGGGATTTTGTTATGGACGAAGAAAACTTTTACATTCCACGAACGCTTGATGATCCAAAACTTTTTTTGGTTTGGGAGTTAGATAGCGCCATGATTGCGATGATTGCTTTCTTTGTTTCATTGGCCGCAGGCTTCTTTTTTGCCGTGGCCGTTTCATATTTTGCGACAAGTGGCTATGTCAGGTTAAAGCAAGAAGGTGGCCGTGGCCTGATTCAAAAAATGTATTACTGGTTTTTTCCTTGTGAGCTGACTCAGTTAGGGAAAACGATTCCATCGCATATAAGGGAGCTGATCAAGTGAATAATCAATATTACACATCGGCCTTATTGAATATGGAAAAATCTCTTAAGCATTGGAAAGTGATCACGGCCCTTCTGGCGTTATCCAATGTCGTTTTGTCATTTGTTGCCTTTAGCACGGCCGGAAAAGTTAAAACAATTTTAGTGCCATCTCATTTTAATGAGCAAGTGGCCGTTGATGGAAATATTTTTAGCAGTGGCTATGTGGAGCAAGTTTCTAAAGAAGTTTTCATGGGGCTTTTGAACTATAACCCTAAAAATATTCGTTACCAGTATGACTCTGTCCTTAAATATGCAGATGGAAGTGCTTATCAGGCCCTAAGCTCTATGCTGGCGATGGATGTGGAAAGAGTTCAGCGAGATGGCATAAGCAGCGTTTTGTATCCCATAGAGTTTAAGGTCAAAGATCAAAAAGTCACACTGATGGCCGAGCAGATTACCTTGGTTGGCTCTAAGGTGATCTCAAGAGAAAACAAAAGTTTTTATCTCAGCTACAGATCAGATAATGGCCTGTTTAAAATTTTAAGTTATGGGGTGAGTGATGAGAAATAATTTTCTTATTTTAGTGATCATGCTTTTGGCCTCATTTTCTTTAATGGCCTCACAAGAATTTGATGTGAGCGATGGCGAGAAAATACAGGTAAAAATATCCAAACGTGAGCTTACCCGAATAACCATTTCAGGGGGGCGAATCAACAAAATGTGGGGCCTATCTAAGAGCTTTCTTGTGAAGCAAGACGATGCAAAGGGGGAGCTTTACGTTGGACTTAAAGGGGCAAGTGAAGAGTTATCAAAAGCAAGTAGCTTTTTTTTGCAAGACGATTTTGGAAATACCTACACAATCATTGTCACGCCTTATGATATTCCCTCCGAAACAGTCACCTTAAACCCTTTAAAACGGATGGTGAATGATCCTAAGTTAAAAAACACTCCGCTTCTTAAAAAAATCAAAGAACTTGTTAAAGCAATGGCCAACATAAGGCCTGAAAAGTTTGGCGTTAAAAAAGTGAATACCCCTGTGTCTTTGTGGAAAGAGGCAAAAATCACACATCTTGATTCTTATCAAGGCGATGAAGTGATCGGGGATCGGTACTTGCTTAAAAATGTTGATAGCAAAGAGATGATTTTAGAGGAAGCTGAATTTACAAATTTTGGAAAAAATACTCTGGCCGTGGCCATTGAAGAGTACAAGCTTTTACCTGATGAATCGACCCTTGTTTATATTGTGAGAAGGAAGTAGTTATGCTTGCCAATAAAACAAGACGAAACCAAATTTTAACGACTGTGTTTGTTCTTGGCGGTGGGCTGATGATTCTTGTTTTAGGACTTTGGGCCACAGACCCCAATAAAAATCGTCCCTCCCTTGATGAGAGGAAAAAACGAGATAAAGAAAATGTGACAAAAAACTATCAAATTAACTCTCATAGTGTGCTCTCTGATTCAGATAATTGGATTTCAAAATCTGAAGATAGATTAAAATCCATGGAAGAGCAAAATAGCAATCTTCAAAAAATGATCACAGAGCTTAAAACTCAGATTTCTGATCTTTCGGCCTCAAAGGGTGTTGATTTAAATTTAGTCACAGACAGCGTGGGGCATGAGCAATCATCAATCTTAAAAGATATCAATACCAAATTGCCACCGCCTAACTTTGATGCCCCTAAAGTTGGACTTGATGGGCCACTGGTTCAAGAACAAAAAAGCGCTGCCGAAGATAAAGAAATTATCGAAATTGACCTCTCACAATCTCAGAAAAAAACAGGAAAAGAAAAAACAATTGAGAACTTTATTCCTGCAGGGGCATTCTCGGAGATTGTGCTTTTATCGGGCCTTGATGCTCCAACAGGTGGGGCCGCTCAAAGTGATCCTTTGCCCGTGCTTTTAAAAGTTCAAAACTTTGCCCAACTTCCTAATAGCTTTAAAGGCAATATAAAAGATTGTCATGTTGTGGGCGCAGCTTACGGAAGTATGTCGGCCGAGAGAGGTTATATAAGGCTAGAGAAGCTTTCTTGCATTTTGATGGACAAAAAAGTTATTGAAACAAAAATTCAAGGCTATGTGGCCGGAGAAGATGGCAAAGCAGGCTTTAGAGGGCGAGTTGTCAGCAAGCAAGGTGCTCTAATTGCCAAAGCGGCCATGGCCGGTATTTTTTCAGGCATGGGGGATGCGATTTCATCGCAGTATAAAACACTCTCTCAAAGTCCTTTAGGTTCTTTTACAACAGTTGACCCTAAAAAGGTGGCAGAAGCAGGGCTTGGGGAAGGCGCAGGCACGGCCTTAAATAAAATTGCAGATTTTTATATTGCAAGAGCAAATGAAACTTTTCCCATCATCGAAATTGATGCTGGAAGAATTGGCGAAATTATCCTTACAAATGGATCAGAATTTGAATATTCGCTTGGGGAGATTGAACAGTGAAAGCAATCATTATTTTAGGACTTCTTATTTTATCAAGCTGTGCAAGTACATACACATGCCAATACAACAAAGCTGGACGATGCGAAACAGTTTCGGCCATTTATGATAAGAGCAAACACGAATCAAGCTTAAAACAATCTCCTCAAACTGATCAGGCCAGCGAAGTTAAAGGGCCTCAAAGCTCAGTTATAAATCCAGCTGATAAAAGTCCGTTGTTATCAAAACCGAAGGTTCTAAGGCTTTATATGAACCACTGGGAAGATGAGGAAGGGGATCTTCATGTGGGTGGGTATATGTATATCAAAGTGAAGGATTCTTCATGGGAAATTTAGAAAATCAATTTTTGAAAATAAAAAATAAAGTTTCAGAATCGTTTAAGGGAGTTTTTCTCAATGATTTTCCTCCAAGTGCAAAACATGGAGTCAATGCAGCACCGACCATCAGCGCCATGAAATCATTTTCTGAAAGGTATTCGCTTTCTTCTATTTTGCCTTATGAAAGCTATGATGAAACCACATCCTTTTATTACAACAAAGATTCTGTGGGTATGGTTTTTATTGCTTCGCCTGCTTCAAAGTTAGGGGTTCAAGATATTGGGATTTTGAACAGTATTTTTTCAGATGAAAACCGTACAGGGACGTGCATTCAAGTCTCTCTTGTCTCTGATCCTAATTTTGACTCTCTATTGGATGAGTGGGCCGAAAACAAAGAGAAAAGTAAAAACCTTGAAAATCGAGATGTTTTTAAATTTTTGACAAAGAAAAGATTGGACTACTTTACATCGGGGCGATGGAATTCTTTATTTGATGATGAATCCTTTTTGATTCGCGATATTCATTTGCTCATTAGCTACACGCTTCCTTTTGATAGAAAAGTTGGCGTCTCTACTGAAACCATAGAGTATTTAAAGTCAAAAAAAAACATTATCGCAAGCCTTTTAAAATCTGCTCAAATTTATGTGGAGGATTTGCCACCAAAGGGCCTGATTAATATTTTTAATCCTTTGCTGAACCCAAGTCTTAACCATAAGGCCACGCTTGAGTACGATGAATTCAACCCCATATCTTCGCAAATTGTGGCCGAAGATACGATGATGCTCTTAGGGGCGTCGGCCTCTAATATCATTCACGAAGATAAAATATTTTCGCTGATTCCCTTTCACATTCGGCAATTTCC
>DYOP01000055.1:5072-15281 GCA_020720425.1 Bdellovibrio sp.
GAGTTTAAAGCTCTTTATAAGTCAAATTCTTGGGAAGTTTCAGCAAGTCGCTACGTTCCTTTGCATGCCCTTCTTGGGGCACTTCCCATGGGACTTGACCAGATGATGCACCAAGATTTAAAAAGGTTTGGACACTATAGCACAAAGCTTTCATGGAACTGCGCTAACCTTGCCCCTTGGATTGGGGAGTGGAAAGGGACAGTGACGCCTCTTATGATGTTTCTAGGGCGCAAAGGACAGCTTTCATTTTTTAACCACTTTGATAATGACAAAGGCAATTATAACCTTGCTTGCTACGCCACTTCTGGCTCAGGAAAATCTTTTCTCACGCAAGAGCTGACAGTTTCCATTTTAGCTTCTGGCGGCCGAGTGTTTGTTATTGATGCAGGTGGAAGTTACGCCAATATCTGCGAGCTTCTGGGTGGAAGTTATATTGATTTTTCTCAAAATAATATCAATTTAAACCCATTTTCTAAAATCTTCTCAAGCTCGTCTTTAGAGCATATTAAGGAGCTATCAAAGCAAGATTCTAGCTATTCTCTTCGCGACTATATGAATGACTTTATGCCGCTTTTAATTGAGCTAATCTCTCAAATGGCCTCACCGAATATGGAGCTTGAGCAGATTAAAAAGACATTTCTTGAAATGGCCATTAGTCATGCGGTGGAAAAACAAAAAGAGAAAACAACGATTTCAACAGTGGTAGAAGAGTTAAGTGCCCTCTCTAATGAAGAGATGGGCGAGCATGCCAAAGAGCTTTCTTTGATGCTTTATTCTTTTACTAAAGATGGCATGTACTCACGTTATTTTGAAGGTGAGAGCAATATTAACTTTAATAATGACTTTGTTGTTTTAGAAATGGACTCCCTTAAAAATAAGGGAATTTTAAAATCAATTGTCCTTCAAATTTTGATTATTCAAATCAATCAGGCCATGTATTTATCAGGCAACCGCAAACAGGCCAAGCAAGTGATTATTGATGAAGCTTGGCAATTACTAGATGAAGGGCGCTCTGGTAGATTTATTGAAGAAGGCTATAGGGTCGCCAGAAAGCACGGTGGAAGCTTTATGACGATCACTCAAAGTATTAATGATTATTTTAAATCCAATATTTCCAAAGCGGCCTTAGAAAACAGCGATTTTACCATCGCTTTGAGGCAAAAAAATGAGTCCATGAATACGGCCGTTTCAAAAGGTTACATTGATAATAGTGACGGCTCTGTGGACATTATTAAAACCCTTACAACGGAGAAGGGAAAATACTCAGAGCTTGTGATTAAAGGGCCTAATGGGATTTCACTACTCAGGCTTGTGGTGGATAGCTTTAGTCAAAAACTTTTTTCAACGACGCCATCGGACGTTGCCTTTATTAAAGAGACAAGGGCCCAAGGAGTGGGGCTTGTGGACGCGATCAACTTGCTTTTAAAGGAGTCTAAATGAAAAACATCATCTTCTCTTTTTTTGCTGGGTTAATTGGAAGTATTTTATTTTTTATTTTGCACACATCCTTTTACCCCAAGCAGAATTTAGGCTCTGTTAATTTAGCTCAAATCTATGGTGAGCATATTCAAAACTATGGGCAAATGAGCGCAGCTTCTCGCAAAGAGGCAGAAAGCAAGGCCTACTTTGCCCGTGACCTTGAAGCGGCACTGTTAAGTGTTTCTAAAAGAAAAAATGTAGGTCTTTTGGTTTCAGGTGCTGTGATTGGTGGACTTGATGACTATACGGGCGATGTAAAAGAAGAGCTTAAAGCTTTGGATGCGAGATGAGAAAAAGGTTCATTATAACCTTTGGAATTTTTTTCCTATTTATAGCTGTCTGCTTTAACAGCTATTTATTTCCTGTGGTTAATATTGGCCATAGTTTGCCAGGGTTTCTTTATTTTGTCTCTACAACTCACGCCCCATCAAAAGGTGACGTGATTGCCTTTATTCCTCCTAAAAATATTAAACACTATAAGCATATTAAGTTTTTAAAAATCTTGGCAGGAGTAGAAGGGGACGTTGTGACGTTTCATGGCCTAAAGTTTTTCATCAACGGTGAGTATATGGGAGAGGCAAAAGAAAAAACTTCTGAAAATCTTTCCCTTGAAATCATCGGCAGCAAGGTGATTGAAAAAAATAAAGTGTTTGTGTTCTCTCCTCATAAGGACAGCTATGACAGCAGATATAAAGAAATTAATACCATTGATCGCTCTTGTATTGTGGGCACTGCCTACCGCCTATTCTAGCGATTATGGGACAATCGGGCAGAGCTACCCCATCGTGGAAGAGGATATGATGAACGTGATTCAGAAAAATTTAAAGAAAATGGATATTGAAAAAATGAATAAAGACATGACAAAAAAAATAACCAAGTCGGTTGAAAACAGAGTGGGGATTTCTCTGCCAAGGGCAAAAAGACCACGAACACTTGAGATTACCTCAATTTATACTTTAAATGATGACATTAAATCAGGTGGTAAGGTTATTTTAAAAAAGGGCACAACCGTCAATGCTTTAGAGTACGTCAAACTGACAAAGATGGTTTGCTTCTTTGATGCTAAAGATGACAAGCAAGTTGAGTGGACTGTTAAAAATTGCTCAGATAATCCTGCGAACAAATTTGTGATCACACAGGGAAGCTATGCTGATCTGTCTAAAAAGCTTAAAAGAAAAATTTATTTTGATCAAAATGGATACTTAACTACAAGGCTTAAAATTCAAGCTTTGCCTGCCATTTTTAGGCAATACGGAAACAAATTATATGTACAAGAGTATCTTATTGATTAGTTTTTTAGTCTCTGCCAATTGCTTTGGCATTGCTTGTGGAGGGAGGTTTCCAAATCCAATCACTGACATTTGCTGGAAGTGTTTGTTTCCGATGCAAATAGGGCCTGCACCTTTAACCGCAGGTGAATCACTCAATTATGATCCTCCACCGCCTCTTGTATGCACATGCCCAGCACCTCCACCAATCTTTATAAAAGTTGGTGTGGGAGTAAGCTTTTGGGAGCCAGCAAGAATTGCAGAAGTTGTGAGAACTCCATTTTGTTTTCCAACGTTAAATGGCGCAGTTTTAGGGGCCTATAATTTTGTTGGTGGCATGAATTCTTCTAAAGGTGGAAGAACGGGCAATGCTTTCTATCACGTTCATTGGATTCAATACCCTGTTTTAAACTGGCTTGGTATGGCCATCACAGGGGCCGCTTGCCAAAACTCAGAGACCTTTGATGTTGCCTATGTTTCTGAAGTTGATCCTCTTTGGGATGATGATGAGTTAAGTTTTTTAATTAATCCAGAAGCGGTTCTATTTGCAAATCCAGTGGCACAGATTGCCTGCGCTGCTGACAGTGTGGCCGCAACTGCCGCAAACTTTGGTCTTGATGCGCTTTTTTGGTGCGCAGGCTCTCAAGGCTCTGTCTATCCGCTTGATGGGACAATTGCCAATCATGAAGGCGGCATTGATAGCTCACTTCTTGCCACACATAGAATGATTTTTAAAATGCACCGTCAAGGACTCGCTCACGATACTTCAACTTTAGCAGCGATGTGCATGCCTCTGCCTCAGCCGGTGATGCGAAAGACTCAGTACAAACAGCAAATGATGTACCCAATACCAAACCCACTTTATGGCGTTGGTCTTGGGCGCCCTTCTGTGTTTTGGGGAGCAGGACGAGAGTTTCCGTATAAGGGAGAAGATTTTAGTTATTTGATATGGAGGAAAAGAACATGCTGCGCTTTTTAATCCTCACATTTTTATTTTCCAGCACTTTTGTTTTTGCTTTTGAAAATCCTAGCGAAGCACAAATAAAAAAGCAAAAGCAGCTCGTAAAAGAAACTTTTGAAAAGGCTGAGAAAATCTATTCAGGAAAACCTTTAAACTACTCACTTGATTTTCGGCCAGACCAAACGGGAGATTTTACTAAGGCGATGGATCAAGCATCCTCTCAAGGCATAAAAGAGCTTGTTTCAGCACCAAAAAAGTTAGTGGTCTGCATATCCTTAGGACTTCCCAAATCCTATTTAAAGGCCATTGCAGCAGAGGCCAAGAATGTCGGGGCAACTCTTGCGATCAGGGGACTTTATGAAGATTTAAAAACGACAATGAAAATGATGAGTGATCTTTTTCCAAATTCTGGACTTGTGATTGATCCAGAGATTTTTACAAAAAATAATATTGATGCAGTTCCTGCATTTATTTTGGAGTCGGGGAAAATTAGTGCCACGGCCAAGGGAAGCACAAGCATTCGCTATTTTTTAGACATGATTTTACGGGTGGGAACAAAACAAGAGCGAGATCTCGCTTTTGAATTTGTGTCCTTGTACTAAGGAGTGGCCATGAAAGTCATTTTATTATTTACCATCTTTGCAGCAACTGCCATGGCCAGTGATGACGTTAAAAGTCTTCAAAAAGTTGCTATTGATCAGGCCGGTAAAATGAGCAATACAAGTGAGCTATCAAATGCCGTGCCTGGATATGACCAGATTGATCAAAGTAAGCTTGATGAGTTAAAAGGGCTTAAAGATCAAGGTGGAAATTTAGCAGATTTAGCGGCAGAGGAATCAGAAAAAAATGAGGCCGCAAAGTTTGCGAAAGAATCCAGTAAATCAAGACCTGAAATCGAACTGAACAGAGACACAGACCCACTTTTTAAAAACTATAATGACATTATGGCCACATCTCACAGTCTCTCTGAAAGCTACTCAGATTGTAAAGAGCTGCCTGTTTCACAAGAACAGTCACGCCATGATGATGTTTGCTTTGAAAATGCGATTTCTCAGTATGAAGAGTTTTCGTGTATCAACCGCGTAGCGGCCTCATGCTCAAATTCAAATGCAGGACAAATAAGAGCTTTTAGTTTGTCTGATTTTGCTGGCACTTCAAGTTATTTTAAAGTTGGAATTGCAGGAGGGGCCCTTTCTTTTGGTTCCTTTGGCAATGATAGAAACGGCAGCTGTACATGGTACAGCGATCAAATAAAATTTAACGTGGATTCTTTAGAGTTAGTTGATTTTATCCGTCTTGTCCATGTTGTCTGGGATGACTGGGCCGAAATCTCTCTTAATGGCCATCTTGTTTTTAAAAGAGGATCAGGAAGCTGTGAACAGCGCCGAGTTTTTAGGGAAAATCCCAATATCGATTTAAGGCCATACATCATCAAAGGTCAGAACGTCATTACAGTTAAAAACTTGGTTTCTGGTGGTGGGGGGATTTCGCTGCGGCTATCGTTTCAGCAGAAAGTGCCTTGTGAAACCAAAGAAACGTGGCAGAGAACTTGTGACAATGGTCGCATACCTGCAATAAAAGTTTCTCAAGAGTGCATAGAAAGTGGTGGAATACGGCAAGTTGGAAGCTTTAGTTTTGATCTTCCTTGCTGGGCCTATAAAGAAAAGTACAAAGAAGAAATTAAACCTCTGTATTCAAAAGATGAGCACTGCCAAAAGCTTGAATTACAAGGCTGCTACGCTACATCAAAAAAGTGTATTCAAGAGGATCAGTTTTGCCGCAAAAAAGAGCTCTCTTACACTTGCACAATAGGGACGGCCCAAAATGTAAGCCTTTGCGCCACTGATCTTGCATGCCCTGATGGCAAATGCACTCAAGAGTATTTAGACAATAAACCTCAAGACCTAGAGGCCTTTAAAAAAGCGGCAACGGCCATGGGGGTTGCTTCTGCTCTTGGTAGTGAGATTGCAAAAGATCAGGTGAGAATTTTTGATGGCAAAGCAAAACGGTGTTTAAAAAAAGAAGTCATCAGAGGCATTGGAGTCTCACTAAAAAAATGCTGCCCTCAAAAAAATGGGGGCGTTTTAGTTGATATTGGTGCTTATAACTGCACACTTGAAGAGCAAGAACTCTCGCAAGATGTGCAGGCGCAAAGAGAAGTTTCTATCGGGCAGTACACGGAAAAAAAAGATTTAGTAAAGCGCTACTATAGAAGCTATTGCACTTACCCTTCCAAACTTGCACGGGTGATTGTCCAACAAGGAATTAAGCAATTAGGGCGCAGTTTTGGGGCAACAAAAAATCCAGAGTGCTCAGGGCTTACTCCCGATGAAATTTCTAAACTTAATTTTGACCAGATTGATATGACCGAATTATTTGATGATTTTTACGGCAAAACAACGCGGGACTATCCAGACATTGGCAATACTTCGCAAAGGATTCAACAGAACATTGAACAAAAATGGAAGCAATCACAAGATGAGAGATCAAAACTTAAGAGGTCTTTGTGAAAGCACTATTTTTAATCATGAGTATAACCTTCTTAGGACTTTGTAGTGCGCAAGATCATACATTTTACAGTG
Source organism: Bdellovibrio sp. (assembly GCA_020720425.1). GTDB lineage: Bacteria > Bdellovibrionota > Bdellovibrionia > Bdellovibrionales > Bdellovibrionaceae > DYOP01. Next base: position 11,363 of record DYOP01000055.1, read on the forward strand.
ACCACGAGCGTGGCTGGTTTTGGCATGAATCAGCACCCAAAAACGAACCTGAGAAAAAAGAAAAAATCTCACCTCAAACGCCAGCTCAAATTTTAAAAAATCAGGGACAAGATTGGGAAGAAAGTGTGGCAAGGGCAGTCTTGGAGCCAAACAATAAAAACATCAAAGAGTATGTGGAAAAAACTGAAAAAATCACCTCTCAGGCCCAAAAGTTTTCAAGTGCTTTTGAGCGGTTTATTTGGGCCAATCCAGAGTTTGATTATAGTTTGCAAAATCCCACCTCGACAGAGGCCATCATTGCAAAAAATAAAGATGAACGTTTGTCATCAGATTTGGCGATCAAAAAAATTGCTCAAAGTCATGCTCTCTTATTCTTTTTTAGCAGCTCGTGCTCCGTCTGCCATAGCTTTGCACCAATCTTAAAAAAATTTGAAAAGGATTATAGTTTTAGTGTGCTTGCGATTTCAAACGATGGCGCAGGACTTAAAGAATACCCAAAATTTGAGCGTAACTTTAAGCTCGCTCAAAGTGTAAACCTTGAAGTGACTCCGTCAGTTTATCTTCTTAATCCTGATTCAAACGCGGTCATTCCTATCAGCTTTGGTTTTAGTGACTACGAAGCGTTAAGAGTCAAACTTCTATCCGCATTTATGCAGGTGAAAAAATGAGAATTTTTTTAATATTTTTAAGTACTCTTTTTACTTTAAAATCATCAGCTGGACTTGATGACAAAGTAAAGCAGTGGTTTAACGAAAACAACTACTCCAACAGCACATCAGCACACTACTATCAGGCCCAATCAGCTCAATACATCACAGCGCCAAGCTATGTTGAGCGCAATGAGGTGATGGAGTTTCCGCAGCTTTTAAGTGTTCAAGCTCCCAAAATGTCGGCCGGATGCGGCGGCATTGATCTTTATATGGGTGGGCTACAGGCCGTTAATGCTGATAAGTTTTTAGGCGCGCTTAGAGCTATTGGACAAAATTCTAAAACTCTTGCCTTTATGCTGGCCCTTAAAACAGTCACACCGATGATCGAAAACGTGATCAATGAAGTTCAGCATTTTTCAAACCAATACCTCAATATGAACATGAACTCATGTAAGGCCGCGCAGGCCTTAGTTGGTGGAGTTATGGGGCAGATGGGAAAAAGAAATGCAAACTGCATTGTCTCTACGATTGAATCCACGGGGGTTTCATGGCAAAAGGCCGAAGAAATTTGCGGACAAGGTGGGCAAATGAGCGCAGTAGAAGGAGCAGAACCCAATAAGATTGACTTTATTAAAGGAAATCTTGCTTGGTATATCCTCATGCAAGAGCCTTACTTTAGCTCAGATTTAGAGTTTGCCCAGATTGTGATGAATATCACAGGGACGGTGATTATATCAGGGGACGATAAATCAGAATTTAGAGTGATCCCATCATCACTAAAGGACAAGTTCACCTCTGATAGATTTAACAATATCTACAACGCAATTTTAGAAGGAAAGGATACGGCAGGAAAAAAACAAGAGTTAAAAATTTATCGTTGTAGTGAGTTAAAAAATGATCCTTATGGTTGCATGGTAATATCGCAGATTCCAGAGGTCACTTCAACTAATTTTGAAGGATTAAAAACTCAAGTTGAAAAAATCTTCTCTTCCATCGCAAGTAAAATTTTAAAAGATGAGGCCTTAAGTCCTACTGAAATTGGACTCATTAATTCTACAAGTATTCCTGTCTATAAGCTTCTTGTCAGCTCTCTTGGGGCCTTTCCTAATACGGGAATTGTAGAGAGAAACATCAAAGATTATACAAGGCTTGTGGCCGAAGATTTGCTTTTAAAATCTCTTAAAACCGTGATCTCAAAAGTTGAAATGGCCGCATCAAATCCTAAAAACATTAAAGGCTCATCTCAAATCAAAGAATACAAAGAAGATCTCATGGCCGTTCTTGGCGGCCTTGAAGAAAAATCAAAAGATGTAAAAGCAATTTCAAATCAAAGATTAGAGCTTCAAATGATGATTCGTGATTACGAAAAAACAATCCTTGGAAGGCTCAACACCAACATCATTAATAATCTCTCTTGGAGCGCGCAGTGAAATTTATAATCTACACCTACGGCGGCGGAGAATTTTTGGCCCACGTTTTTAATAGCATTGCCTCACTTTTTAATGGAGGTGCTTTTAATCTCGCTTTAGGCTCTGCCACGATGGCCGGCCTTCTCATGGTTTTGGTTAATGCGGCCTTTAGGCAAGCAAAGTTATCCCCGCAATGGATTATCGGGGTCCCGTTGATTTTTACAGGCATGATCGTCACGACAACAACGGTGTACATTCAAGATAAGGTGAACTCTGATAATATGATTGCCATTGATCATGTGCCCATAGGTCTTGCGATGCCTGCAAGCATTTTTGGCCAGCTTAGCGATGCTTTAGTTCGCAAATTTGAAGTTGTGTTTTCGATGCCAAGCCAAGTGAAATACGAAGGAAATGGGCTACTTTTTGCGCAAAATTTAGTCAGTGAAACAAGCAAAATGGAGCTTGAAGACTCAGATAATGCGGCCAATCTCACAGAGTTTTGGCAAACTTGTATCTTCTACGATCTTGCCCTTGGATTGTACTCTTGGAACGATCTTGTTCACGCTGATAAAGCAGTGGATTTTTTACAAAATCGCACCTCAATTGCGCGCTATTTTACCTATAGAAAGGGCACGGCCTCAGAATTTCTTCAGTGCCGTGAAGGATTTAAAGAAAAGCTTCTTAAAGATTTAAAAGTTGAGATTGATGGCCTTAAGAAGAAGTATGCAAAAAATCATTATAAAGAAGAGCTAGACGAAAACTTGGCCATTGAAAAGTATGCAAGTAAAATGCAGATTGGTCTTTCATTTTTATCAGGGATCTCAACGTCTGCATCTGACTTGATTATGCAAAGTGCTTTAACCAATAGTTTTCAGCGCAGCTTTAGCAATTTTGGAAGCAAAATTGGCTCAGTTGAGGCCATACAAGACTACGCTTTAGCAAAAGCAGAAATCACAAGAAATGCAAGCTTTGATACATCTTCAAAAGTCTCAAAGAAAATCATGCCAATTTTGCAGCATATTTTAGAGGCCAGTATCTATGCACTTTTTCCTATAATCACGCTGATGCTGATGTTTCCTGGGGCCGCAAGAGTCATCAAGGTCTATGCCCAAGTGATCGCATGGATTCATATTTGGCCAGTGCTGTTTGCAATTTTAAATTACGCCTTTAGCTTTTACTCTCAAAAAGCAGTGATGGCCTATGCTTTATCTTCTGGGTTTTCTGGAAAATTAAGTGTGATCACAATCATGAAGCTATCAGGGATTTTAAACGATTACTCTATTACGGCCGGTTATATCTCCATGAGCATTCCCATCATCGCTTGGATGATCGTGAGCGGTTCCGCTTACACAATGACACAGCTTTCGGGGCGTGTTCTTGATGGATATGAAGGTCAGGCCATGAGAAGTGCTGAAGAGGCCGCTTCTGGAAATATTAATCTTGGACAAATGAACTATCAAAATCAATCAGCTTTTCAGAGTAATACTGCGCCATCAAGAAGAGAGGGATTTTTTCAAGGGACAGGTGCCGATGGCATCACTATCACTTCAACTTCTGGTGGAAACATTCTTAATGTTCCTCAATCCTCTGGCCCTGTTGATGTGAATTTTTCGGATATTGCTAGCTCAAGCATCAAAAACAACCTTTCAAAAGCGCAAACAAATCAACAATCAGCAAGTGCCGATTTTGTGCAATCGTTTCAGAAAATGTCGTCCTCAAAAGAAGCTCTTATGCAAAGTTTTAATGACTCAGGTACTGCTGGCAATAATTTTAGCGATAGACAAAGCAAATTGGCCTCAGTTTCTTCTGATCATACGAGTCAGTGGGTTGAGGAGTTTTCAAAAACTCATGGCTGGTCAA
>DYOP01000056.1:0-13303 GCA_020720425.1 Bdellovibrio sp.
GTTAATAGACTGTTAATAGATTTTTAATAGACTTTGTTGTTTGTAGGGTAAAATTAGACTGTCTATTAGAGGCTTGTAGCAAGGGGGGTAAAATGAGTTTTAATAGCTACTTTAGGGGTCATGATAACAATAGCTATAAACACACTTCTGATAATAGCGATAGTTCTTTAAGTGATTCTTTGGGTAACTCAATGGGTAACTCAATGGGTAACTCTTTGCATGATCCTTTAAATAATTCTCACTTAAGTGAAAATCATTTAAAAGAGCAAGTGACCATCGAGGTTAAAGGTAAGCGCCTCCCCCCCCCTCCGCCTTTAGAGGCCTATCAAGCACTTAAAAATCAAACGTCAGAAGCCATTGATATTGATGCCCTAAAAATTAAACATGCCGATAAAAAACTAGGGCGAAGAAGTGCGCCCAGGTACGCCCTGATGTGTGAAGTGATCATTATGGCACCTAATAAATCATTTAAAACATCCTCGCTTAATGTCAGCGAATCAGGGGCCCTTTTGGCTGACAACATCCCAACAGAGCTTAGGGGGCAAAACTTTGAAATTTTATTTATTATTAGTCAGGGCGAAAAAAAAGATTATATGTTATTTCATGCAAAAATAGCTAATCCATTGTATATAGACCGTGTTCAGTTTGTGAAATCCATAGGGCAGTCGCAAAAAAAATTAGCTCAGTGGATGGATGAACTAACGCCAGTTGAGGTATAATTTTTTAACCCTGTGATTGAGAGGACCCTGTTTTGAAGCTGGAATTAACCCCTATTGGATTTATTGATTCCGTTTATAAAGAAAAATTCGGGACTCCTCGGCAGTCGGGCTTAATTGCCGAAGGTTATGCAAAATTGACCTTATTGCCCCAATGGCAGCCTGAGCAAGCTTTTGATGGCATTCAGGGTTACTCTCATCTATGGCTTATTTGGTGGTTTCATAAAAACAGTAACAAGCGTTACCATGCAAAAGTTCATCCTCCTAGGCTGGGTGGTCAAACCCAAGGGGTCTTTTCAACCCGATCTCCTCACCGGCCCAATCCCTTAGGGCTTTCGTTGGTCGAACTCGTTAAAGTCGAAGGGGCTACATTATGGCTTAAAGGGGTGGATCTTGTTGATGGGACTCCGATATTTGATATTAAGCCCTACTTGGTTCAATTTGAAGCCCTGAGCCAGGCTAAGAGTGGTTGGTCTAACCAGCTTGAACGTGAATCGGCGCAAATGGTTCAGGTGATTTGGGATAACAAGGCTTTAAATCAGCTAAAAAATCTTACAAGCCAATCCAATCCTGTTTTTCAAATTGAGGATCTTAAAAATTTAATTGATAAAATGATTAGTCAAGACCCGCGCCCTTTAGCTTATAAAGCCGAGCAAAAGCTAGTAGGTAACGCAGAAGATTTTTATGATGATTCCGGCGACCATTCTCGAGATGATTCCCGAGATGATCGCCATGATGATCGCCATGATTGGCATCATGATCATCGCCATGATGATACTCAAAAAGTTCATGTTTTTCGGGTCGATAATTTTGACGTCTTTTTTAAATTTACAAGCCCACGGGCGGCTGAAATTACATCAATTGTTTCTGTCAATTCGAGAGCTATTTTGTAATTAAATTTGGCCTCTGCATGCGCGAGGAGCTGTCCGTGCGCATGAGGCATTAAGAGTAAAAAAGGGAGCTCTCCTTTGATCTCCCCCAAAGTTTATAGTGGGAGTGGATTTAAGGTCTATTTATGGGAGGTCATATTTTTGATAGGTTGACCTATCAAAAATAATAGGCTAGCCTATTAAAAATGAAAAAACTTGTTAAACTTAATTATATCAATAGATTAGAGGATCGACTTAAGAGTCATTCGCCCTTAATACAAGTGCTTTTAGGCCCTCGTCAAGTTGGCAAAACAACTTCGGTTTTAAAAATGATTGAGACAGATTTTGCAGAGAGAGCACATTATGTCAGTGCGGATCAGATTTTTAATGCAAGTCCATCATGGCTACTTGAGCAGTGGGTTAAGGCTCGATCCGAAAAGAAGATTTTATTCATTGATGAAGTTCAAAAGTGTGAAAATTGGGCTGAGGTCATTAAAAAACTTTTTGATGAAAGCAAAAAGGAAAAGGCTATTGTTCAGTGTGTTCTATTGGGTTCGAGTTCTCTGGAGATTCATAAGGGACTTACGGAGAGCCTGACGGGGCGATTTCAGCTTATTCAGGCCTACCACTGGAACTATTTGGAATCTAAGGAAGGGTACGGCCTTGATTTTGAAGAATATTTACGTCGAGGGGGGTACCCCGGAGCCTATGACTTTAAGGATGTAAAGGAGTGGAGTGACTATGTACGAAACTCCATTGTCTCAACAGTCATTGAAAAAGATATTTTGCAGTTTCAAACAGTTAAAAGCCCAGCGCTATTTCGTCAAGCCTTTGAAGTTTTAATGTCCTATCCCGCGCAGGAAATTTCATACACAAAACTTTTGGGGCAATTGCAGGATCGTGGAAATGTGGAGCTGGTCAAGTACTATATTTCTCTTTATGAGGGGGCTTACCTTGTTAAAGCCCTCGAAAAGTTTTCGGCAAAAAAAGTTATTACGAAAGCTTCTTCGCCTAAAATATTGCCACTGGCACCCTGTTTTTATTTTTTGTCGGTACTTGATTCATATCGTAAGGATGAGCGAGGCAGGGCTTTTGAGCTGCTCGTTGGTGCGCAGCTCGTGCGAACGGGTGAGGAGCTTTATTATTGGCGCGAAGGCAAGGATGAGGTTGATTTTATTTTAAAAAGAGGAAGAAAAATTTGGGCAATTGAGGTTAAAACCGGAGATTCAAAATCTAAAAGGGGTTTGATCGCCTTTAAAAAGAAACATACCACAGCTATTTCGGTTTTCATAGATGAGTCCAACTACTTCACTTTTGAGAATGACCCCATGGGATTTCTTGAGGGTAGTTGTCCAGCCCTCTAAATTAGGAGTACTCAATCTCAACTTTGGTAAATTCCTTGGGTAACACGAAGCGGGCGGGGCAGTGCCTATTGGATTATGGCGCACAGGGTGTTGATTTAAGTTTTTTTTAAGTTCGATCTCAGCATTTCTATTATCATGGGTTGATATTTTTTATTTTCAATCTTTGCTTTGGCTTTTATCGCTTTTAAAATGTTACTCGGTATGCGAATGCTAATCATAACCGCTGTTTGATCAATGTCTTGAGAAAGGGTTCTCATGGACTCTAAAAATTCGAGTGCCTTTATGGGGCTATGGTTTTTTAAGGGCTTATTCTGTCTTTTTTTCATGCAGCATTTTTTTAATGTTATTGATGTCTATTAAATCTTGTGGCCGGCCTGCTTTTACTTTCATCTGGAGAAGATCTTCTAACGAAACAACGGCAATTTTTCTTTGTTTAATGGTGATTTTTTGAACGGTCATATTAGTCACATCGTCGGTAATTAAAATATCAACTTGTCGAGTGGGATCCTGATAGTCAACAAAGGACCAGGAGGTTAGGTTTCTGTTTTCAATATACTCTTTTCTCATCTTGATGACGTCTTGTGCCCGAATCGGCAATCTTGATTTTAAATTTATACTCAATAGAGCTTTTTCGGCTTTTTCGAATTGTTGTAAATTTAAGGATAAAATCAGATCAATATCCATTGTGGCGCGAACAATCCCATGAAAAGCCAAGGCATAGCCCCCTACAATGGCATACCTAATCTTTGCTGCCTCAAGGGCATCTGTGACTTCAAATAAGAACATATAATGTATAATTGTATATACATATATATACGAATGGCAAGTTAAGTTTATAGGGATGTGAAAAATGGGGTATCAAGAAAAGCCTTTAGCCGTTTAAGGTATATGCCAGAGCAAGCCGAAAATTCATATCTGGAGAGCTGCGAGTGGGTTTTTCCTTGCATCAAGTCATACGCTGTGACAGTCATTTTACTCTATGTTAAAAAATAGAAATAGAAATCGTAATGAATATATTTGCCTAGGCCCGATCAAGCAAAAAGGATAAGATTTTAATGTCGACCATATTAGATAATTTTGAACAAATTTTGTTTGATCACATCGTATCGGTTGAGCCAGGCGCGGACAATGATATATTTAGCGAGCTAATCAGGCAATCAATAAGAGGCTTTGGTCATACGGGGCCCAATCCCCCTGTGGGTTGTGTTATTGTTGATAAGAACCAAAAAATGATTGCAACTGGCTACCATAAAAAAGTGGGCGATCCTCATGCCGAAATTGAAGTTCTCAAGCAAATTGCTCCGGTCACATTAAGTGAAGACAAAAAAAGTTGGACACTCGATAAAAAACACTTTGAGGTTTTAGAGGGGGCTACCTTTTATGTTACTTTAGAGCCCTGCGCACACCAAGGGCGTACTCCCTCGTGTGCGATGACTTTATCAAAGTTGCCCATTAAAAAAGTAGTCACACTTTTAAATGACCCCAACCCTTTGGTTTCGGGTCAGGGGTTTGCCATTTTAAATCAAGCCCAAATAGTAACCAAATGCCTAGAAACGCAAAACCCTTTAAGCCCTTGGGTTTTGGCTTCAAAAGTAACCCATGAGTTTTTTTTAAACAGCATGCTTCAAAATAATCAAAGGCCTTTTGTTACCGTAAAATTAGCCTCAAGTCTTGACGGAAAAATGGGGTTAGATAATGGCCAAAGCCAATGGATAACAAATTCGCTCAGTCGCGATTTTGCCAGATATTTAAGAGGGGCCCATCAGGCCATTGCTGTTGGTAAAAATACAATTTTACAAGACAATCCTAGGTTAGATGCAAGGCAAACCGATTTTGAGGGGGTAACCGATAGACAGTTATTTATTTTTGATTCGAGCGCTCAGGTGGCCCAGCGACTTGATTTAAATATATTTAAAACCTATTCGGCTTCAAATATAACAATTCTGGCCCTTAAAGATAAAACAAATCGGCCTTTGGGGTTTTATGTAGAAAAAGATTATAATTTGCTTATAGCCCCATCAAAACAAAGTATGTGGCAAGTGTTACTTGAGCATTTGGCTCAAAATAAAATTATTTCACTTTGGGTTGAGGGTGGCCCAAGTTTGATTGCCGAGGCTCTTGAATTAAAATTGGCTCAAAGGTTATGGTTAGTTCAAGGGCTTAAAATTTTAGGTGGGCACAAAAGCTGGAGCCAAAATCTGACGTTTGATCAAATGAATGAGGTTTTAAACCTTTCCGATGCGACGGTATCAAAAATTCAAAACGACATTCTTATCTCTGGCCTTTTAAAGGTACCTGCTTCCCAAAGGTAACTAGTATGCGTTATGTAGCTGATTTGCTTCGCTTTGCAAGTTTAGATTTTTGAATAGGCTATCAAGGCTCAAACAAATAACGCATGCTAGTTACCTTTGGGAAGCAGGTACCTTTTCGGATAAGACTTCTTCGGCTGAAGAAAGTCTTAAATAAAAAGGTAGTAACGAGTCCCAGTGGGTCTGATTTTGAAGCGAATTAGGATTTTGATAAAGCAAGATAAGCCCCAGTGCGTGGGGGTCTTGGAGGGCGCGATTTTTCAGGTCAGCCCTTGTGTTTAATAAAGAAGTTGGAATTGTATAAAAATAATTACTCATTTGGATGGAAGCTTCAGGGGGGGGGATAATTTTAGGTAACAGTGTAGTAGCGTTTTGAAAATAAGCTTGGTAACCATTGCCTAATAGCCTTACAGGGTGAGGGCTTTTAAGTTGATCAATGTACGATTCAACTTGGTTATATTTTATTAAAAAGGGCTCAGGCTTGGGGATGGAATGAGCCATCTGGGGTGTTACCTTAAAATGGCTAGCATAAAGCGAGTTGCGATAAGCATTTGTTAGGACTAATACATTTTGGTCTAAATAATCAGTTGTATAATTTTGAGCAAAGATAATATCTAACGAATGGTAGGCATATATAGGGCAATTTAGTGAGTAGCCCAGAGCTTTGGCAAAACTCACACTCACTCGTACGCCTGTAAAAGATCCTGGTCCGTGGTCAATCAATAGGGTGTGGATATCTGTGATTTTTTTATTTGTAAAACTTAAAAGTTGATCTAGGGCAGAGTTAATAAAATCAGAATGTTGTTTTAAATTTTGATTTTCAATTAAAAAAACAGGGGCCCCCGTTGACGACTCAGTTAAGGCCATCGAAGCTAAGGGGCCGCTAGTACTAACAGCTAAAATCATTAAAATCCAAATAAACGGCTAAAATCATTAAATAAAGCAAAACCCATAAGGCTAAGTAATAAAACAAGTCCTACTTGTTGGGCTATTTCCATTTTCTTCATAGAAAGCGGAGAGCCCCTTATGGCTTCGACCGTATAAAATAATAAATGTCCACCGTCTAAAACCGGTATGGGTAATAAGTTTAAAACAAATAAGTTAATAGAGATAATGGCCATCATTGTAAAAAAATGACTCATCCCCATTTGAAAAGTTTGGCTTGCCGCTTGGCCAATAGAAATAACGCCCCCAATGGTTTTAGGAGAAATTTTATTTTGAGCTAATTTTACAAAGCTCATAATAGTCATGACCGATACTTGGTAACTTCGCTCGATAGAGCGCGTAAGTCCGTCTATGACTGAGTAGTTAACGGTCACCATTTCAGGCTCGGCAAGGTGAATATAAGGAGCAATGCCAATGGTTTTACGTTTTTCTTCTTGCCCATGGGGCGTGAGCTGAGTGGACTCTTGAGGTAAAATCATAAACTCTTTATTGCTCAGAGTTTCGTTTTCAAAGCGCTCAACGATAACTTTAATAGGCGAAGAGCCTTGGTAACTTTTAATTGTTAGTAAAACATCATCCCATGTATTGGTTTTTGTATCATTGATCTGCATAATTCGGTCGTTGCGCATAAGACCTGCTGTGCTCGCGGGTGACTGAGGTAACACTGAAAATAAATACAGCTCAGAAGACTCTATCCCTAGCGAAGATAAAGAGGGCAAGGGGGTTGGTAGCATCATGCTGAGTTCTAAATTTTCAAACTTTTTACCATCTTCCGAAGGGCGGTCAATTTTAAAAGTGACCGATTGGCCCTGAAGAGCAATTAGTTTGGGCTCTAAATCTCGGTAGGTTACTTGTTCAACCGAGTTAACGGATCTAACAATATCACCTGTTCTAAAACCCAGTTTATAGGCCATTGATAAAGGGGTAACCCCTAACATGGGGCCCATCGAATCAGAGGTAAATCCTTCGATATCGCCCATTAAGCTGTCTTGAGCTAGAGGGTTGGGATTGGGTTTGATTTGGGTCGATGTTTGAATTTGAAGAGGGATGGCAAGCCCCTGTCTATTGATTTTTACGGTAACATTTGATCCGGCTTTAAGACTTAAAAAATGTTGAACATCTTCCCATGTTTGGGCCGGCTTTTGATCAACAGAAACAATCGAGTCACCGGATCGAAACCCGGATAAAAAAGCCTGAGTTGCGGGTTTAATATCCCCTAATACAGGGGCCTTCATTGACTCACCTGACCAAGCTAAAAAGGCAAATAAAAAAGCTGCAAAAAATAAATTCATTAAAGGGCCAGCCAGCACAATCGCAATTCGCTGCCAAACTGTTTTATGCAAAAAAGATACGGCCTTATCTTGCTCGGGGATGTCTTTACCAACCTCATCGCCAAACATTTTGACATAGCCACCAAGGGGAATCAGCGAAAGGGCATAGGTGGTATCACCTATAGTGCGCGTATAAATTTTTTTGCCAAAGCCTAAGCTAAACACTTCAACCCTAACTCCCGCTAAGCGAGCCACCATAAAGTGGCCCAATTCGTGAACAAAAATTAAAATTCCAAGTAGTAACACAAAAGGTAAAATTGATTGTGCCCCTGAATTTATAAAATCAAAAATGTGACTCATATATGACTCCTTAAAGAGTTAGTAGGGATATCTTACGTAGTAACAATCAGATCGTCCAATCAATTTTTTTTAACCCTCCATTGACTCTTTTGATCAAAAATTAACCAAGTCGAGTCGAGTTGAGTCGAGTCGAGTCTGGTTTTCAGGGCTTTGGTCTGATCGGCGTATAATTTTGCCGATTTTTTTTGTAAGTTAGGCATATAATTTATAAGTTAGGCATATAATTTAAATGTAATTAATCATAAGTGTGTGCATTTATGTGTCTGACCAAACAGGAGATTTATGGGATTTGTCGGAATATTAGTTGTATTTGGAATGGTGTTTGGAGGATTCATAATTGCCGGCGGTCATATGTCGGTGATTATAAAAGCAGCTCCCTTAGAATTAATGATTATTGGGGGCGCGGCCCTTGGGGCCTACATTATTTCTAACCCTATAAAAGTTATTAAAGGCGGTTTTAAATTAGGCATAAAAGCCATGACAGCTAAGGGGCCTACCAAAAAAGATTATGTAGATATTTTGCAGTTACTGTTTCAAGTTTTTTCGGTCTTCAGAAAAGAAGGACCTCAAGCCATAGAAAAGCATATCGAAAAACCAGAGGCTTCTGACATTTTTAAAGCTTATCCCAGTTTTATGAAAAACCACCACGCCGTTGAGTTTTTATGTGATACCATGAAAACCATGCTGGCAGCGGATTTGTCGCCATATGATTTAGATGATCTACTTGATACCGACATTAAGGCCATTCACTCAGAAGAGCACGCCGTTCAACATGCCGTGCAAGCTGTGGCTGACGGATTTCCGGGGCTGGGCATTGTGGCTGCGGTTTTGGGGATTGTGAAAACCATGGATCACTTAACCGAAGGAACTGAAACCATTGGACGACTTGTGGCAAGCGCCCTTGTGGGTACGATGTTGGGGGTGTTTGGCGCTTACGGTTTAATAGGTCCAACGGCAACTAAGATGGGCAACGATATCGAAGATCAGGGGAGATATTTACAGGTTATTAAAGCAGCCCTGGTTGCATTAGCCCGTAATAACCCACCCATTGTGTGCGTTGAATATGCCAGAAGACTCATTCAGCCCGAAGAGCGTCCATCTTTTGATGAGGTCGATAAGGCGACAAAAGAAATTAAAAAGGCATAAATAAATGGCAGCAGAAAAAAAAGGCAAATCAACAATTGTTATAAAAAAAATATACGTCGCTGCTGGTCACCACGGTGGAGCTTGGAAAGTGGCACTGGCTGATTTTATGACAGCTTTGATGGCCTTTTTTTTGGTGATGTGGCTACTTGGGCAATCGGAGCAAACAAAAAAGGCCGTCTCAGATTATTTTTCAACTCCTTCGATTTTAGAATATAATTTTCAAAACTACGGAGTTGAAATTACCCTAGAAAAATTATTTTTAGATTTTGTAAATGAACCATTAAAAGCGATTGAATCATTTTTAGAGCCTATTGACCGAACTCCTAATGTGCTTGATTTTGGCTCGCAAAAGGTGGTTGCGGCATTTATGGCTGACCAACTTTTAGATATTGTTGAAAGCGGACAGAATTTAAAAATTGATTATGATGGATTAAGTTTTGATATTTTAGACTCCCATTTTTTTATTAAAGGCACCGCTACACCCAATGAAATGTTTGTTACCAATACAGAAAAAATGAAAGGCGTTACCACGGGTCTAGAGGATTCGATATTAAAAGTTGAAATGCGCCTATTTGAGCAGTCAGTTGAAAATTCAGATATTAATTTAGCAAGACTTGTGGCCCAAGAGAGGGTCGAAATTTTTGTAAACAAAATAAAGGCTCAATTAGAAAGCAATACGGTCGATGTAGTCCCTGTGTTTAAGGTCGCCATAAAAGAAGGCTATACCCAAGGGCAATCAAGGCCCAATGGCCTAATTCATATCGAAATTAAGCAAAAGCCAATTAAATCAAATGGCGAACCCTATAGAAAACTAGACACCGTTTTTGGTAAGCCCGAAAACAATGTCGATGTGTACCAAAATTTTGTTAAACAAATTACAAAAAGCAAAAAAGAGTCAGAAGCCGAAGCCGCCGAAGAAGCTGAGCAAAAAGCTGAGCAAAAAGCCAAATATAAATCAGATGCTCAATAATGGCTATCCTACGCATGGGGCGCCTCAAGGATAAGAAGGATACTTCATCTTTAATCTCCCCCAAGTTTTTATAGCGGGATTGGGATTTTGTGGTATTTAAAAAATACAGTTTTATAAACTTCTAGTAAGAAGCCGATAGGCCAACATAAACCTGAGCTTCTTGGGCTCCGGCAAAGGGAGTTGTTCCATTTGTGTAGGTAACCTTTGCGAAGTAATCAACATTAACCTGACGATAAATAATTCCGGTTGTTGCATCTACATAATTGGGATGGGTTGAGACATCTAAAATATTATAGCCGGCATCAAGGGGAACAATAAAATTATCACCCACTAAAAAATCATAACCAAAGGACCATTTAGATTTGTAGTAATCAGTGTTTTCCCAGTTAGTGGTATCTTTATGTCGAATGCGAAACTGCCCAATATCAAGCCCTAAGGTAGCAGCCCCACCGTTTCTGTCGCCAATTGTGTAGTATTGCCTCATTTCATAATCGATAAAAAATCGACTCGTTTGAGAAAAATTAGCAATAATTGATACATGAGGCTTTAAACAAATATGCACCTGTTCATTGGGATAAGAAGCGTTACTGGCCCTAACCCCTATTTCAAATTGTGGCATTCGGTAACCAATATCAGATACAAAACCCCATGTTGATTGAGTTTGAGTCAATCCATCTTCGATATAATTACTGGCGAGCTCAAGCTTTGCGTACATTCGAGCGTTACTAGCCGAGTTAAGATCTTGGGATTGGTTACCTTGTGCATACGTCAAAGCCGAATAGCTTAAAAAACTAAAAATAAAGATAAAAACGCGTAATTTAAATATAAACATTTAAATTAGTTTACGTTTTACAAAAAAAATAGCAAACACCAAATGAATCTTATTTAACGTAGGCTTTATAGCTTTGAGACGAAAGTCTAAAAATGCTTGTATTTTTTGTGGGTCAGATCGGAATATAAGGTATGTTGTTAAACGAGATGACGCTTATTATTTATGATACCGAAACCTCGGGGCCATTTGTTCCGTTAGCCGAAGTGATTGAAGTGGGCGCTCTAAAATACAAAGCGGGTCAGTTGATTGATAAACTTCAAATATTAATTAAGCCCGAGCGCCCCGTGCCTGATGATATTATTGCCATTCACCATATTACAAACGAGGCTCTTTTAAACGCGCCAAGTGCTAAGCAAGTCGCACCCCAGATCGAATCGTTTTTTAAAGATGGCGATTTATTTGTTGCCCATCACGCCCCTTTTGATATGGCCTTGATGGCCCATTTTTTTGAAAGCACCTTGGGCCGAAATATCGAAACAAAAGCCATGGGCGCGTGCACAAGTCTTTTAGCAAGACAGTTAATAAAAGGCGTTGAAAATCACAAACTTCAAACCCTGGTGAAACATTTTTCATTTGAAGGCGGCCAAGCTCATAGGGCTTTAGATGATGCGATTTCTTGTTACCAAGTGTTTTGTAAATGTATTGAATTGTTTAACAGTAACCGTGAGAACAGCAACCGTGAGAACATTTCGAGCGAGGACATTTTTAAAAAACAAGGATATCGCCTTCCGTGGTCTCGGTTTGGGTTACTCGATCTGAATCATAGCTGGTGGCCCAAGTTAAATCAGGCCATTATCCAAAACAAAAGTCAGATACAAATAAAAATGGGCCGCGGCCTTTTAAAAAATCAATGGCAGCAGGTTAAACCCCTAGGGGTTGTGCGAACACCCGTTGATGGAGATTATGTTGCCGGGTTTTCAATTTTAGAAAATAAAAAAAAGCGGTTTCATATGGCCGATATTATCGAGATCAAAGTAGATTAAGGTAGATTAAGGTAGATTAAAATAAATTAAGGCAAATTAAGCATTAGAGGGTGAGTCTTCAGAGGGCGCAGCGAAACGTTGAGTAACACCAATCAGCATTTATTGGTCTTGGTGATGGTTTTGGTCATGGTCACATGGCCTTAGCCTTATTTATCCTAGCTTGATTTGGATGTTTCTGAATCGCTTATCTCTGTTTCGTTTTTGTAGGTTTGGCTTTGGGTTTGGGTTTGGCTTTGTTCGATTCGCGTTTTAAGCCGATCAGCTAAAGTTTCGAGATGTTTAAACTCGTCATTAGTACGTAATTTAAATTTATGAAAATGAGTTGTTTCGCTATTTAATAAAAGATCAACATAACGTTCGAAGGCATATAAGGGCCCAGCCATGCGGTGGGAAATAATTTTTCCAGCTGAAAATAAGGCCAAAGAAATTCCAATCGTCATCAATAAAAAAGTCTCTAAAAAGGGCATTAAAAACCGCTCTAGGGTTTTGGGCTGAGTGCCGACAAGTTCGGTAATGGTAACTTTTAAGTAGGTATAGCTAAAAATACTTGCAATAAGGGCTATTCCAAGGCCAATCGCCATTAATAAAAATGAGTATTTTAGCTGAAATCGAGTATTAACCCAGTAACGTTTTCGAACATTATTTTCGGGCCAAAGCAGATCGCCTTCGCGGATAACGGCATAAACGATGAGCACATATCCAAACCACTGAAGGGCGTCGGCAACATTAAATACAGGCGAATAAAAAGTGTCAAACCTTAAAATGATAAAATCAACGACATGGCCCATTAAAATTCGGTCGGTAACGTTACCAAGAATCCCGCCTAATAAAACAGAAAGTCCCGCTCTGAGGGTTAAGCTTTTTATGGGGAGTAGGTATTGAATTAATAAATAAATGCAAACCAAAAAAGCCCCCGCAGTAGAAAGTGATACGATTCTTAATACGGCTGGCAAGTTTGAAAAAAGCCCAAGCATGGCCCCAGGGTTATAATGAAGTGAAAACTCAATATAGCCTAAACGTATAGGTTGATTGATCATTAGAGCCCAGAGTTTACTACTGCGGTCTAAGGTCCATGTGGAAATAAGGGGGAGTAAAACCAAAAGCCATTCTTGTCTCGTCATGAAAGTTTATTGTGAAAATGAATTAAAGAATCGGCAATAGCTAATATAAAATTACAGACCTTATGCTGGAAACGAATCTTCAAAAGTTTGTATACAATGTCAAAATTGACTAGAATAACCAGATAAGAAAAAGTTTATTAACCAAAGCCTCAGCTCGCAAACTATTTTCGAGAAGTGATGGTGCGAACGACAGGGTGCAAGCTAAAGAGTACAAGCTAAAGAGTACAACTAAAGAGTGCGAAATAATGGTGCAGGCTAAAGAGTGCAAACTATTATGAAAAACCAAACAGGAAAGAAGTCTAGATAGATGGGAAATAAACAAATCAGTTTCTGGTATCAAAATAAAAAAAATGGATTGAGGGCGTTATTTGTTACCCTGTTTCTTTTGCTGGGGGCCAAGGCTCAAGCGCAGGCTCA
>DYOP01000056.1:13403-14885 GCA_020720425.1 Bdellovibrio sp.
GCGGGCCCAAAAACAAGACCAGGCTCAAAAATCTATTCAGGCGGCAATTGAATCAGGCAAAGAATTTAAATATCTTATTCAAAACAAAAATAATTTTAGTATGTATGCGGGTTTTTTAAATCAAGATCCTATTTTAGATTTTAATTCGACGGCCCCCATGGTTCCGGCTTCGGTTACTAAAATATTAACGGCCATTGTCGCTTTAGATTATTTAGGTCCCGCTCGGCGCATTTCAACTCAAATTGTATCAGATGCCAAAAAGGAGGGGGATCTTTTAAAAGGCAGTATTTACCTTTTGGGAGGCGGGGACCCCTCATTTGTCAGCGAAAATATGTGGGTCTTGGTTAATCATTTTGTTAGAACGGGAATTAAAAAAATTAATGAGGATATTATAGTGGATGAGTCATTGTTTGATACGGTCAGATACGACCCCACACGCTTATCGGAAAGGGTTGACAGGGCTTATGATGCGCCTGTTGGTGCCATGTCCTTTAATTGGAATTCGGCCAATGTTTATATCGACCAAAAAGGGGATAATAATTCTCTATTTCCGAGGGTTATATTAGATCCTGAAAATGACTATTTGAGTCTTCAAAATGATCTTAAGTGGAGTAAGAAAAAAAATGGATTTAATGTTTCGATTGATAGCTCAGAGGAGATTTCGCAAAACCAGAGAAAAAATAAAATTCATATATTCGGAGCTGTTACCAAGGGGGACGTCGAAAAAGTGATGTATGTTAGCATTGCTGACCCAGCCCTGTGGTCAGGAGCTAATCTTAAGCGGTTTTTAGCTGAGCGCGGGGTAACCGTTTTAGGTCAGGTAAAAAAAGGGGTTAGGCCGCCGCCCCCCTTGGCTAAAACCTTGGCCATAGCTGAAGGTAAAACCATATCTGATATTGTGACCGATATGAATAAGTTTTCAAATAACTATGTGGCCGAAATGTTAACAAAGCTTTTGGCTGCCGAAAGTCATAAGCTCTCAGAAAATAAGGGGCAAAAAGATAGTAACAAGCGAGAAAATAATATTGATTCAAAAAGCAAAACCTCAGAAGGGTTTCAGGCCACGCTAGACTTGGGCATGGATTTAATTAAAGAGCATCTGGTTAAGCACGGTTATAGCAGTCAAGAGCCTAATATTATAAACCCTTCGGGGTTGACCCGAAAAAATCACTTATCTGCCAAAGAATTGTGGCAGGCCCTATCAAAAGCTCAGGGTAACATAAAAATTTATGGTGATTTTTTAAGTTCATTGCCCTCTGGGGGAACAGATGGCACCTTAAAAAAACGATTTTTACATCCTGATTTAAAAGATAAGATAAGGGCCAAGACGGGCTATATTGATGGGGTCACAAGTTTGGCTGGGTATTATCAAGGTAAATCAGGTCAACATGTACCTTTTGCCTTTATTTATAATGGTTCACAGGACCCGTCAAAAATAAGAGATCTTTTTGATACGCTCATTGAAAAACTAATAAATCAAGA
>DYOP01000009.1:0-2105 GCA_020720425.1 Bdellovibrio sp.
TGACTAAACTTAGGTTTAGTTCAACTATTAAAAACTAGTTACACAAAATTGTAAATACTCCCATAGAAAAGGGGCCAAGCTTTTTAAGTTGTGTTTCCTGTTTTGAAGTCATAACTCATTATCTGGCGGTTTTTGACATTTTTCAATAGAAATGTCATTTTTAGCCGTGAGACGAACCCTAAAAAATTAATATTAATATGAGGCCCAACGAAGCCCGCTGCGGCCTAACTGTTGACTTTCAGAGGAAAGTTTTATTAAAAATACCTCCACCAATCAATGGGCTGATTTCAGCCAATACATTAGAAATAAAAACAGCACGATTACTACAACTACCGTTTCTGAACTTGGCTCAGCGAAACGGGAGTGTTCCTTCTTTCGGTAGAGTTGACCCATAACCGCAATTCCTGTTGAGGCGACAACACTCAATGCCGTTACGGAGTGTATTTTTGAATATATAGCAGTGACCGGCCCCCTAAAATCGGAATGGATTATTCCCAAGGGAACTGAGATTATTGAAGGTCTCGTAGCGCCCAAATTTGAGAGACCAAGGGGTAAGCCAGTTTATCTCTCTCTAAGTGCCTTTTGAACCGCTTCAATATTTTTTTCACAAATTAAAAAAGATTCATCATTTAAAGATAATCCAGAAATCTGCGAAGCTTTTTTAAATGCCGCTTTCATTTTAATGTTTTTTTCTTGAAAGCCGAGAGCCTTAGCGTAAAATAAATATGAGTTAAACCAATTGCTATTATGTTGAATGTATTTTTCCCAGGCTTTTTCAGATCGCTTTGCCCATCTTAAGCAAAGTGATTTTTGACCTAAAAGACCATAGCTTTGAGCCACCTCAACAGCTCCAACACCTTGAGAGTAATAAGCTTTTATAAGCCCTTTTCTGACCATCTCGACACCCAGTAAATATTGTTTTTTTGGTTGCCTTGAAAACCAATAATATTCATTGCGAATTGAACTGCTTAGTTTTAAGTCGACGCCTTTGAGTCGATGCAATAAGCCCTTTAATTTATTTGCTGCATTTTTATAACGAGCTGTTATTTCTTTTTTAGTAAGACCACGAGGGTCTTCGGCAGAAAACACAGCTTCAAGATAAGCAAACGTAATTTCATTTGGATATTTTTTGCTAAGCTTAAGACTTAGAGCGTAAGCTTTTTTATAACTTCCCGAATTAGAATAATCATGAATTTCTTTATAGTATTTGTTAATCAGATCGGGAGAAATTTTATTGTTACCCATTTTTTTTGATTGGTCTGTCATTGTTTTACTGCCTGTCCTATTATGTATTTTCTTATGCATTTTTATTAAGTGTATTATTACGTGTTTTATTATGTATATTACTATTTGTTTTCATAAATTTAAATAGGCTAAAAATGGTGCGCTCGAGAGGATTCGAACCTCTGACCACTTGATTCGAAGTCAAGTACTCTATCCAGCTGAGCTACGAGCGCATGTGTTTTGCAAAAGGCAAAAATGACATTACTCAAATGAGTCGGGGTTTGCAATCTCAAATCTCGACATGACCCAGGGAAGAAGACTTAAAAGTTTAGGATATTTTTTTGTAGCGGCATGGATATAAGGCCAAAGTTCTTTGTAGCCTTGATTTGTAGCCACGATCACGGCATTTCGCCTCAGTCCAAAGGGTCTGGCTCTTAGAAGTGGCGATTGGCCAAGGCGTTCCAAAATTTGAGAGTTTGAAGCGGTCAGAAAAAAATATAATTCTTCTTTTTCTAAATTTTTGAGGTGGTAGGTAGGTGTATGCTCAGTAGGGGCAGGGTGAGTGGTGGCATCTGAAGACTCAAACGCTTTTAATTTTTTTTTGTTCCAGGGGCAAACCTCTTGGCAAATATCACAACCAAAAAAACGGGATCCCATTTTTTGACTTATCTCTTGAGGGGGGATCGCTTGGCTTTCTATGTTCCAATACGAAAGGCATTGGGTGGCATTCATTACATAAGGGGTATCTAAGGCTCCGGTTGGGCAAGCCACTTGGCACAGATTACATTGACCGCACAAATCGGGAGAGGGCATTATTTCGTTCAGTGGGATTTCTTTACTCAAGGGGATTTCTTCACTTAAAAGAAGCTCCCCAATAATAA
>DYOP01000009.1:2205-24958 GCA_020720425.1 Bdellovibrio sp.
GGGATTTCTTTACTCAAGGGGATTTCTTCACTTAAAAGAAGCTCCCCAATAATAAAAAATGACCCCTCTTTTTTATTTATCAAGCACGTGTTTTTGCCTATCCAACCAAGGCCGGCCTGCTGGGCGTAATCTTTTTCTAAAAGAGGTGCGCTATCGGTAGAGGCTTGAATTTGAATCGAGGGATAAATTAATTTAAGCTCAGCTTCGAGCTGTTTAAGCTTATGTAAAAACCAAAAATGATAATCTTGACCTTGGGCATAGCGAGCTATTTTTATCCCCGAAAATTGATCTTTTTGTAAAAACGGTTGGGGGTGAGGCAGGTAACTTTGGGTGGCAACAATAATGCTTTTTGCCCAAGGCCAGCGGTTATGGGGATGGCTTCGATCATGATAAGAGTTTTTCATGTAACTCAGTTCGCCATGGTAACCTTTTTCTAGCCATAATTTGTAGTTGGTCTGTTGTTTGGGTTCGGCAAGACAAATCCAATTGAGGTGTGTAAAATTCCACTGTTCTTTTTGTTGATTTAGCCACAAACTGGGGTCATGGATCATGGTCAGTATTTTCCTATCGAAATTTTAAATCAGTCAGATAAGCCTTACCAAACTATCATAGAGCGTTTAACAGGTTTGGGCTATCAAACATTTATTGTGGGCGGGGCGGTTAGAGATGCCATCCGTGTGGTAGAACCTAAAGATATTGACTTGGTAACATCAGCCCCTGTTGAAATAACCCAATCCCTATTTGAAGAGGTTTTAGCGATAGGGGCTCATTTTGGAATTTTAAAAATTCGCATTGATAATCAATGGCTTGAGGTGGCTCAATTTAGGCAAGAGTCTGACTATACAGACGGGCGTCATCCCCGTTTAGTAACTTGGGCTACTCCCGAACAAGATGCCCATCGCCGCGATTTTACCATGAATGGGCTTTTTTACGATCCTCAAAAAAGCATTTTATATGATTATGTAGGGGGATTGGCCGATATTAAGGCAAAAACAATAAGGGCTATCGGTTTACCCAAGGTCAGATTTAAAGAAGATGCCCTGCGAATTTTAAGATTGATTCGTTTTGCAACCGAGCTTGATTTTCAAATCGAAACCTCGACCTTGCAGGCGGCTTTAGATAGCAAGTTAGGCTTAATTCAGATCAGTCAAGAACGCATATTAGATGAGCTTATTAAAATGGCGAAGGCCCCTTATTTTATTAAATACACAAATCATCCTTTGCTCACCTATGCGTTTGAAAGTATGGCCAAGCAGAAAGTGGTCAATATAAATTTAGATCCCAATTTTTGGTTAAAGGAGCATGATCAAGCCAGCTTCAATGCCAATTCCAATCCCAATCCCAATCCCGTTCCTTCTGCCTTTAATATTATCAGTGATTCAGGTGGCTCTGCGATTTTAAGTGATCCCAAAATTCAATTTTTTTATCAGTTACGCGAGCAAGAGCCCTTACTTGTGTGGTGTTACTGGGCCTTGCATAGCTCAAACTTAAATCAAGACATTTTAAAATATTTTTTAAACTGGCCCCTTTCAAAAGATAAAAAAAAACAAATCTCTATTTTTATAGAGGCCTTTGATGAGGATCGGCTCAATCAACTCAGCCTAGGGGAGTTGCTCGAAAAAGCCTTTAATAAAACTTTTCAACTGGGGCTATCTGCTTCTGAATTTTCTTTTAAGTCTGAGCAGATAGGGGCATCTTTTAATAAACAACTTGATATTATAAATAAAGGAGTCATGCCTCAAAAAAATTTAATACCCACGGATGCTATTAAGACTGAATTTAATAATTTAAAGGATTTTAAGTTGGGGCAGTTACTCAAGTGGATATATTTAAGGCAGCTCGAAGAGTTTTCGGAACAGGGTTTTAATGATCAAAATCAAGTGATCAACTGGTACACTCAATTAAAAAAGAGTCCTGATTTTTTAAACTTTTTAACCTATTTAAATGATAATTAAATTTCGCCCCTTTTAACCAAAACACCCCTAAAGTTCGCAGATCATACAAGGTAAACGATAAGAGTAAAAAAATGACCGCAGACTTAGCTGTAGACAAACCCCCTTTTTTTTTATAGGTTATTGTTTTCTTAAGTCTACGCGTGGCTCAGCTTGGTAGAGCACCAGCTTGGGGTGCTGGGGGTCGCTGGTTCAAATCCAGTCGCGTAGACCATTTCATCATTTTTGTGATTTTTACACCTTAATTTTAATCGGTTCTACGGTTCACTTCAAAAGCTGTCATCACCCTTAACTTTTCCCTTTTTTTAGTCATTAGGTCTTATGTCTGAATATTGGCCTTTTTATTAAAAAGCCTCACCTGTTTTTTAAAAAATCCGATTAAAAAAATGAAAGAAGTTTTTAAGGGTAACTGTGCCTATAACTGTTTCAGTGAATGTCTCGGTATATGATTTGGTATGTGTTTCTGTATGTGTTTCTGTCTCTGACGGTGTGTCTGACTGCGCTAGAGATGAATGCCTAATAGATGAGGGCCTAATAGATGAAGGCTTAACTGTTTCAGTTTAAAACAAAAGAGAATAAATTTTTGCGATTTTTAACTTTGTTAGCGCGCAATTATTTTTTTGAGGTAAAATAAAATTTGGCACACGGGATTGGGCTAGATAAATTTGGGGGTTGGTATGGTACTATTTACTAAGCATTTTATTAAACATCATAAGTTGTTACTGTTTTTTGTTTCTATGTTGGCCTTTCAAAACTGCACTCCCTTTAAAACAGCAGATATTGATTCTGTTTCTCCAGGGCAAGAGGTCAAACAATCTTTTGATTCGCTCATAAGTAATCTCCCTCCTAATAATGGAGAGCAAAATTTTGGTGATGGTTTTATATCATCGCAAGTTTTTGATTCAGAGTTAAAAATATCAACTCAAGCAAGATTTGCCGGAGCGGTTTCTTCGTTACAGTACCGAGGTAAAGAATATGTTAACATTGATGATCATGGCAGACAAATTCAGTCAGCCAGTAGCTATGATGGATTAGGTGAGTGCTTAAATCCTACCGAGGCGGGATCAAGCCCTGATGGGACGGGAATGACTTCAACAAGCTTTTTAAAAGGTTACCAAGCCATAGGAAATGAGCTTAAAACTGTGACTCAAATGGCCTATTGGCTAAGCGCCAATCAACCCTACCAAGTGCCGGGTGGTTGCAGTCCCGCCAAGCCAAACATAAAAAGTGCTCAAAATACAACCGATATTTCTAATGATTATTTATATAAACAGGTATCTATTGGTTACCAAGATTTGCCAAATGTGATTTCATATTTAGTCACTTTTCACACCAACGAAGCTCATGACAATGCGACTTTCGAAGCTTTGGCTGGCTATATGACCTCAGAGTTTTCAAACTTTTGGTCTTTAGATGTAAAGCTAAATAATCTTCAATCACTATCTAAACAAAGTGGCGAACAGCATTTACCTGTTATTTTATCAACTCAGGATAATAACCACGCCATTGGGGTTTACTCTCCTGATTTACCTATGGTAACTTATCCCGCTTATGGTTATGGCCGCTTTGATTACAGCATACATAACACCATGAAATTTAATGCTGTCTATCGTCTTAATAATGTGTCAGCAGGGGACCATGATTTTAAACAGTTTATAATTGTTGGAACCTTAACTGAGGTGCAGGCCTCGATGTTTGCTTTAAATAAAAAGTTTTTTCCAGATAGACCAATCAATGGAGGGTGGGGGCCTTGGATTAATCAAGGTTCTTGTTCTAAAGCCTGCGACGGCGGTACGGTAACTCAAGTTCGTAGCTGTAATAATCCTGTTCCTTCAAATGGCGGAGCCCCTTGTTCGGGAGCCAGCTCACAAGTCATAGCTTGTAACACGCATTCTTGCTCGGCGCCCGCCCCATTAGAGTCCTATCCCATGATACCTGTTTATCGATTTTTTCACTCACTTTATGGTCATTTTATTTCGTTAAGTTATACAGAGGGGACTCAAGCTGGTTATCAATTTGAATTTATGCCATTTAAAATATTTGATGCTTCGGTGACCGATCCTAAGGCCGTATTTATTTATCGTTGTTTTATCAAAGATAACTTGCATCACTTTGTATCGCTTGACCCCCAGTGTGAGGGGCAAATGCAAGAAGGTCATTTTGGTAAGCTCTATTCGGTAAAGGCCAAAAACTTAGTCCCTGTTTATCGGCTTTATAATAAGCAAACCCGAGATCATTTGGTAACCGTAATATTTGATGAGACAAAAAATACTGATTACCAAGTTGAAGGTGTTTTAGGATATGCTTTCCCATAATAAAGATAAATAAATAAATAGAATTTGGTGACCCTAGACCTAATCACTATTTTTGTAGAGTGAGTTTTTCTAAGGTTGTATTATATATTATAATTTAATTAAGATTTTTTTATTTATGTTGGCAATAGAATAGAGTTACAAGTAGGGAATAATTGGCAAATTTAAATAAATTGAGGTTAAAATTTTATATAAAAATGGAGGATACATATGCATACTTTCAAAATTTTTAAGGGTGTAGTTAATTTATTAGTTCTCATTGCTCTGGGTGTTTTTTTAAATATTAATATCGCGATAGCAGCGACTGATTCGGTTATTATTGATGTTCGCACTCCCGGAGAGTACTCACAAAGTCATATTAAAGGAGCTTTAAATATTGATATTTATTCTCCTCAATTTAGATCTCAGATAGAAAAATTAGATAAAAATAAACACTACGAGGTGTATTGCCGAAGCGGATCAAGATCGTCTCAGGCCGTTCGAATAATGAAGGATATGAATTTTAAAAAAGTTACTGATAGGGGAGGCTTAGGCCAGATTTATTCAGACCCTAAACTTAGGTGTGAAGGCCCAAGTTGCTAGTTAATAAGGAAGGATCTTTTAACGGTAACATACTGAAAAATTAAAACGAGGCAATCCACAAAAATTGAGTCCAAGTATAGTCAGTATGGGCTTTTATGGTATCCAAAGTAGCCTGGGTAAAAAAAATAAAAAATTGTGAAGAGGCTAAATTAGCTCGTAACCCAATACCAAAGCGATTTTCGTTTATTCCGGCAGGGAATTTATCATGTCCATTTAAGTAACCTAAGGCTTCGTCATAAAGGCTTAATCCTAAATCATAGGAACTAAAAAAATTAAGTTGAATTTTATTACGCAATCTTAAGTAAGTGGTGGGATCCTGAAAAAAAAATCGTTCTTCAAGGGCTGTGCGATTAAATATTTTTAAATCCCATTTTTCTATATGCCAGTTACCTATTAGCCACTGATGCAATCGGTTTTCATGGGTAACACCCGGAAAAGAGCTATAGGCTGCGCCCAGATAGGCGGTTAGGTGTTCGCTAATAGGTTTTCCAACAGAAAAGCGGCCTAAATCAAGATAGGATTCAGCAATCACATTATCTCGGTTGCGCCTGACATATTCGATAATCAGATGAGTTTGATCTTCAAATTTATGTTGGCCTTGAATAATAAGCCAGTCCTCGTCTTTTGTTAAGGCTAAGGCAGGGGAGCTTGTTGCTAAAACAAGCCCTAAAAATAAAGTAACATTTAAAAAATACAGTTTATTGGTAACGGGCATCTTTTGGTCTTCCGCCTTTAGGCCAATCGTTTTTTTTGTCTAAAAAATCAGGTCGATCTTGCTGTGAAAAATAAAAAGCCACATCCCACGCTTCATCGTCAGTTAACGAGCCCCCCATACCCAAGGGCATATTGTGCTTTACAAAACCTGCCGCTGTATGAAGTCGCGCCATTCCGGCCCCAATATTAAATGATTTTGGTCCCCATAAGGGAGGGTAGGTATATTTACCATCGGTCCCCACAAATCCTTGGCCATTGGCTTGATGGCAACTGGCACATTTATTTAAAAATACTTTTTGCCCTAACTCTAAATTGGGCTCTCGTTCTAAAACAAGTTTTGGCATTCCTCGCCCCGTGAGCTTTGCTTTGTTAACATATCCTTTTGAAAGCCATGTCATATAGGTAACAATATCAGTCATCTCATTTGAGCTAGCGGGTAAGGGCTTTCCATTTAAACTGCGTTCAAAGCAATCATTGATGCGATCTGTAAGGGCATCCATTTTTCCGGTTCTAGATCGGTATTGGGGAAATTCACCAATGATACCAACCCAAGGTCCTGCGTTGGGCGTAGTTCCTCCGGCTAAATGGCAATTGGTGCAATTTAATTTAGACCCAACGTGCTTGGGTAACTGTCTATAGGTATCTTCAACATAAAGTTTTCCGCGTTTAACACTTTTACCAAAATCATCATCTTTAAGCTCTGAAATATCAGGAGCGGTAATTTTTTGCTCAACCAAAACTAGGTCTGAAGCTTTTAAACTTTGAACATTTGAGTTGTTAGATTCATTGTCGTTTGTTGAGGCTTCCGCTTGAACGGGCTGGGTTCGAGCAATTCGATCGAGTCTGATTTGATAAAGATAGTAACCAAATCCCCCTAAAAGAAGGGCTGTCATGGCTACAGAGATTCCCCAGAATAAATAAAACTGTGGCGAAAACTGTGGTTTTGACTTTTTTTGTTGAGAGTTTATTTTGTTATCCATCTAGAATCCTTTAATCCTTTAATCCTTTCGTCGTTATAGACTTCATTATTTATAACGAGTTTATTACCTATCAGACGCTTAGTTTTTAAGAGTCATTTAATTAAAAAAGAACTTCATAAAAAATATAAAATTATCTAACAATCATTGTTGTTAATGATAATTAACAATATCTTACAATGTATAGGTTACAGAAAATCTATTTTGCACTCAAGTTTAAATTTCTTCTTTGAGGGCTTTTTCAATTTGATCAGTAATAGCATTGCTGTCAGGCTTGGTCAAAGATGACCATCTATCAACGACAACCCCTTTTTTATTAACCAAAAACTTTTCAAAATTCCATGATACTTCTTTAAACAAAAGTCCAGATTTTGACTCTGTTAAATATTTAAACAAGGGACTTTTATCTTTGCCTCTAACCTGAGCTTTTTCGGTTAAAGTAAAATGAACCGAGTAATTTGTTTTAGCAAAATCTGCAATTTTAGAGTTTTCAGCCGAGTCTTGTTTAAAATCGTTTGATGGAATGGCAAGGACTTCAAAGCCTTGGCTTTTGTATTTTTGATAAACCATTTCGAGTTGTTCAAACTGGGGAGTAAAACCACATTGAGAAGCCGTATTGACAATAAGTAAAACGTGGCCCTTGTACTGCTTTAAATCTAAATTTTTACCATCAATCGTTGTTAGTTTAAGATCGTAAAATGAGTTCATATTATTTTCTCCTTCTATCTGAATTTTGTCATTTTGAATTATTTTTTTCGGACTCGCATGACTGGCAATTGAAAAACTAAAAAAAAATAAACTCAATAATACCATTAAATTTTTAAACTTTAGATTTATTAAGGCGTTCATTATGGTCTCCATAAGTTAAAGCCGATCAGCTAGTAACATTTTTTACTATTCTGAACTATAACTTTTCTACTTGCAACTTGTAACCGAAAAGGCTGATTTCGTGATTGATTTTTTAAGACTATGAAGAGAGAAAAATAATTTTTAAAAGTATAATAGACTTCTTTTATATTAAGCTACATTTTTAGCGGGTTTAAGCCTTCTTTCATATCGAGTTACATATAAATCGGCTATCTACTAATTGATCAAAAACCTCAGTTTTTGTTTTTCATATGTCACTCGCAAAATTGTTTTATCTCTGTGTCATCGCGAAAAAAAAGGTGTAGTCATTAGCCTCCTTTCATATTGATTTGTCCCTAAAATGGGAAAATTGCCTCCAGCTCTGTGTCATAATGAAAAAAAGAGCAGAGTAGATTGACTCCTGTTTTTTGGGACCTCATGCGCATGGATAGCCCTAAGCATGCAGAGGCCAGGATGGCCGTGTCCCAAAAAACATGAGTCAATCTATTCTGCGGTTGTATATAAAAGATATTCTTTACGGCTTGAATTAATTAATTATTACTTTTTAACAAGCGCCCATCTGATTTTGTCTTTCATAAAAGATGATAATTGAAAAGTGCTACGCAGCTAGTAATTAAAAATTCAAAGTTGTAAGGCCCCCTTTTTTTTTGTTAGAACACAAAATAGGGAGCTGGCCCTGAAAAGGATGTAATCATGAAGTCTAAATTGGGATTTTTTTTAAATTCAGCCATTTGTTTTTTTTATTTGGATAAAGCCATAATAAAACAGCATTTCTACTCTGTGTTACCATCCCTATTATTTTTACTATCAACACTTTTGTATTCTCCGATTTTAAAAGCCTATATCCCCGAGTTGGGCTCTTATTTAAGAGTGGGCTCAGGGACTCATTTAGATGGTGGTGTTCAAGAGTGCTTAAGTAACTCAGGAGCATGGGGTAATGAGTTTCGATTTGGCAACGAATGTGAAACTTATGGTGAGCTATATTTTAAAGTAAAAGATCCTAAATGGTCATTTTTTACGACTTTTGCTTTTGTTTACCCTAATAACAAAGATTGGGAAGCCCCTAATGCCAATGTTTGGGTTCAGCGTGAGCTCTATGTTGAAATACCCTTTGGTACAAACGGACAAAAAATTTGGATGGGAAAAAGATTTTATCGTTGGGGCGATGTGCATATGCAGGATTTTTACCCTGTTGATATGAGTGGCCCAGGTGTGGGTTACCAGGGGCCCGGTTTGTTTAAAGGGCAATTGCATTTGGCTTATATGCAAAATTCGACCTCAACCGAAATTAATGGTTCATCTAATATCGAAACAGCTCATCATAAACCAACTAAATCAAGTTTGCATTTGCGCCTTGAGGAATTAAAACCCTCATGGTTAGAGGGCTCTCAAGCTTCGGTTTGGGGAGTGGTGGCCCACACATCAGCAAATGCTAAAAAGACTGATCAAACCTCTCGTTACAAAGCTTCAACGGGATATTTTTTTGCTGCCAAATTAAATTCTCCTATTTTGGGTGGGTATAATGAGCTAGGTTATGCTATGGGTAAGGGTAACATGTCGGGGATGAGCGTTTCTTCAGATCTTGTTGTTGATTGTTCGGATGATATAAGTAACGAAAAGTGCCGCGTTGAGGATAGCCTACGTTACCGAATCTGGAATTCTTTTGTTTGGGACTTTGCCCAGTGGTCAGGGCAATTTATAGCAACCTTTGATGACTATGATAGGGGCGTAGACCCCTTATCAGCTTCTAGGTGGTCGTCTGTTGGTGTGCGCCCCATTTACTGGCTAAATGATCAGTGGGGCATTATGGGCCAGCTGGGTTATTCTACAGTGACCGACGATAAAGATGCCCTTGGGCAAAGGACCCTTTGGCGCATGACAGTGGGGCCTCAACTAACTCCTTCAAAAGGTTACTGGGTTAGGCCAGCTCTTCGATTTTATTATACTAAAACTTTTTGGAGCGAAAATAATCCCGTTGATGATGGCAAATACTTTGAAGGCCAAACCTCTCAAGATGCGATTGGATTTAAAGCTGAAATATGGTTTTAAAATAAATTGATTGAGTTTGTTAAATCTCGATTTGTTTTAATTATTCTTGTTAACTCAACAAATATAACCAATAAGTTTAATTTATTTAGGAAAATAATTAAAAAATAAATTAAACTTAAACCCAATTATTTTTTTGAAAAAAAGGCCAAAGCGGCAGCCCCTAAAACACCGGCATTGTTTTGAGTCTGAGCAATTTGTATTTTTGTTTTAAACTGGGGATTAAAATTTGTGATTAAATCTTGGTAATGCTTTTTAAGCTGGTCAAAGTAAAGATGTTTGACCTTAATCAGCCCGCCTGACAATAAAACTTTTTCTAGATTTAAACCGATGCTTAAATTGTAAATTAAAACAGCTAAAGCATGGGCCGCCTGATCAAAAAGGATTTGATATTTTTTATCGCCCTCTAAAATAGCCTGAGTTAGCTCTTCGGTTGTTTGACCTTTAAATTGGTACTCGTGCTGGGCTCGTCTTAAAATGCCAGTTCCTGAGGCAATGCCTTCGATTGTATAGTTTTTTAAATCAATTTTTGGATCAATAATGCTTGGTCCGCAGTAAATCAGGTGGCCAAACTCTGAGCCCATACCGTTTGTTTGTAGGGGCTGGTTATTAAAAATAACACCTGTGCCAATGCCTGTGCCAATGGTTACCACCGCAAAGCTTTTTAGCCCTTGAGCTGCTCCAAAAGCGTACTCTGAAAAGCTAGCCGCAATGGCATCGTTCTGAAAAAAAACAGGACAATTTTTTAAACCGCGTTTAGTTAACTCTTTTTGTAATAGACTTTGAATGGGGACCACTTTCCATTTTGGAAAGTTAACAGGGTGGATGAGTTCGCCGTTTTTTACATTTAAAGGGCCTGCACTTGCAAGTCCAACCCCAACAAAAGGTGATGTTTTAGTAAAAAGCTTTTTATGATCTGTGAAAAGATCATAGGCCATTTGTCCCATGGCGGTAACAATTATTTGAGGCCCTTTTTTAGGATCTTTTTTAGCCTCAAGGACTGATATTTTTTTGTACTCAATTACTTTTCCGGTTGTATCAACAAGGGCTGCGGCCAGTTTTGTGCCGCCTAAGTCAAAACCAATAGCATATTTTTTTTTATCTTTCATATAGGATTATCCACTTTAACTTGCTGTTATTCATTTTCATTTTCATTTTTATTTTTATTTACTGTTATCGTGTTTGTTCGTGTTTATTTATGGCGACCCCTTAATTGTTACCAAAAGCAAAATTGGGGTTTTCATTTAATAAAATAATAGCACTATTAGGAGCAACCTCAACCGTAACATGCCCTCTGTAAACATTAAACTGTTTAGGGCATTCAGATTTTTGGCCTTGAGTGATAAGATCACAGTAAATCCCATCAGGCAGATCAGTATCAAGTTGGGTGCTCCATTGGTTTGAGGTTTTATTAATGGCCACAAACCCCTTATTTCCACGGCTAAAAGCTAATAGGCCAGGTGATGGGTTTTGAACACGGCTGGCATAAAAAGTATCGTCAGTGGAGTTTCTAAAATAAATCAGTTGATTAAATCCTGGGTAACGGTGCTCGCATAACCAAGGAGCGCGGCATTGTCCTGAAGGATCTAAAATGGGAAGGGTTTGGCCACTGCTATCATGTGGGGGAGCTTGGTCAAAGTTATTATAGTCATAACCTGAAAATATTTTAGGGTAACCATAAGGCCAGGTTAACATAAATACATAGGACAAAAAGTAGTTAAGTGGGTCATTTTTTAGAGAGACAATATAATCAGATCCAATCCTTTGCAGATCATGGTTTTCTAAAAAAACGACGGCTGATCGGCTGTCAGGGTAATGAGCAATTCGCGAAGGAAGGTATCCCACTTGGCCATATTTAACACTTGCTCCCACTTCATAGGCATAGGGAAATAAATGAACGTCGCTAAAGGGCGTGTACTCGTAAAGACTAATGAC
Source organism: Bdellovibrio sp. (assembly GCA_020720425.1). GTDB lineage: Bacteria > Bdellovibrionota > Bdellovibrionia > Bdellovibrionales > Bdellovibrionaceae > DYOP01. Next base: position 13,591 of record DYOP01000009.1, read on the forward strand.
ATCATCAAAGCCAACAAAGGTTTCGGTCATAATATAGGGGCGAGCTTTAAGTTTTTTTAAAATTTCTTTAAGGTCAGAGGCGGGGATGTGTTTGGCTGCATCAATTCTAAATCCGGCCACGCCAAGGTCGGTTAGGTGGTTCATAAACTCAACGATTTTCATTCTTACATAATCAGACTCAGTTTTAAGATCAGCTAGGCCAAGAAGCTCACAAAACTGAACTTCAAATCGGTCAGTAAAGTTTCTGATTCCGTTATCTCCGTATCGGCCACAATAATGAAAATCCATAGGGCTAAAAAGATTTTCATAATTGTATTTTGAAAACCCGACACCTGAAAACCCTTTGCCCGAGCCAAAAGCTGTCATGTGGTTTATAACGGTATCAACGTATATATCAATTCCTACTTTTTTGCAGCGCTGAACCATTTTTTTAAATTCAGCTTCAGTGCCACTTCGTGAAATTAGATTGTGGCTCACAGGCTGGTAACGTTCCCACCATGTGCTTTGGGGTAAAGATAAATGTTCGTTAGGTGGTGATATTTGAACCGCTGAAAAACCATTAGGCGCTAAATAAAGTTCGCATTCGCGGGCTATATCGTTCCAAGGCCATTCAAAAAGTTGAACCATAACGGTTCTTCGGGACTCAAGCCCCTGAGCATTAAAAAAAGCGAGTAACACAACTAAACCAGAAATAATGGCTTTCATAACCTGTCCCCCCTTTAGACTACAGTTTAAGAAATACGCGCTCCTGTTGCTTTGTCAAAAAAATGTAGTTTGGCCATATCTACTTTTAATTTAATTTGTCGATTGTTTCCCTCAGGGATGCAATGTTCCGAAATAAAACGAAGAGCAAATCCATTAATACGTGCGTGAATAAGATAGTGCGAACCTAAATACTCTTGCATTTCAACAACGGCTTCGAGTTGCCCATCTTCTTTAGCGCAAATGGCCTCAGGACGAATGCCCACCTCAGCTTCGGGGCGACCAAAAAATTTGCCAGGTAAGAAATTAATTTCAGGGGTTCCAATAAATGAGGCTACAAAACGATTGTTCGGATAAGAGTAAATCTGACAAGGCGTCGCAATCTGTTCAAGAACTCCTTGGTTAAGAACGGCAATGCGGTCTCCTAAGGTTGTAGCTTCGACCTGATCGTGGGTAACATAAATAATAGTTGACCCTGTAATTTGGTGGAGTTTTTTAATTTCAAATCGCATTTGAGATCTAAGTGCGGCATCAAGATTAGATAGAGGCTCATCAAATAAAATAAGATCCGTTTTTCTAACTAAGGCTCTTCCTACCGCGACCCTCTGGCGCTGACCACCACTTAAATCTTTAGGCCTGCGGTCTAATAAATGCTGAATTTGAAGGAGTTCAGCAACTTCTTTAACCCTAGAATTAATTTCAACTTGAGGGAGCCCTTGAAGGTTAAGTCCAAACCCAAGGTTTTGATGAACAGAAAGATGAGGATAAAGAGCATAGTTTTGAAAAACCATAGAAAGTCCGCGCTGTCTTGGTTGTAAGTGAACCACGCTTTTTCCGTCAATTAAGACATCACCTTGAGTTGGTGATTCAAGCCCGGCAATCGTTCTTAAAAGGGTTGATTTTCCGCAGCCCGAAGGGCCTACCAGAACAAGAAACTCTCCTGATTTTATATCTAAAGAGATATCTTTTAAAATATGATGTTGACCAAAATCTTTATTAATATGTGAACACTGTACTGATGCCACGATTTATCCTTTCACGCTTCCCATTGTTAATCCTGAAATAAGTGCCTTTGATAATAGAGTAAATAATAAAACAGCCGGAATTGAGACTAAGACAGCCGCCGCTGCGTAAAGTCCCCACTCCGTGGCTAAGCTGGCTTGAAAGCTTTTAAGCCCTACGGGTAAAGTAAAAAGCTCTGAGTCTTGTAAAATAATAGCGGCAATGGCGTATTCGCTCCAGGCGGTCATAAATTGAAACAAAGATGTGACTGCTAAGGCAGGGCCCGATATGGGCAAGATCACTTTAAAAAACGCTTGTAATCGTGTGCTGCCATCGACTTGCGCGGCTTCTTCGAGGCTTTTTGGTATGCTATCAAACCAAGCTTTAAGTTGCCATATACAAAAAGGAAGGGCTGTAGAAGAGTAAATTATCAATAAGCCTAAATAATGATTAGCCAATCCAAATTTAGATAATAAAAGATAAAAAGGCAAAAGTAACATAGTAGCTGGTAACATTTGCGTTGAAAGTAATACAAGTAAAAAAGTGGGTCCACCTCGAAGGGGAAATCTTGAAAGGGCATAGGCAGCAAAAGCCGCTAGAGTAATGCCAAATAAGGTCACACTTGTGCTAACCACTAAAGAATTAATCAGCCATGTCGGAAATTGGGTTTCAGTAAAAAGTTTTATATAGTTATCAAAAGACGAACTGTCGGTCCAAATTTGAAACGAAGAAAGCTGAAAAGAGTTATTGTTTTTAAAAGAGACCGCAAAAATATACCCTATTGGAAATAGGGCAAAAAGACTAAAAAATGTAAGGATGATAAGCGAAACAATTAACTTTAACTTTTTCATTAAGGATTTCCCTTTTCAGACTTTGAAATTTTAAAATAAAAAAGAGTAGCAAGTAACAGCATTAAAAAAATCACAACAGACAGGGCAGCAGAAAAACCATAGCGATACAAGTTAAATGCTGACTTATATACGTAGCTAACTAAAATATGAGTTGAATCAGCAGGCTCTCCTGCATTTGAAACCAGCCATACCACATTTAAATTGTTAAAAGTCCAAATTCCACCAAGAACAATCGAAGGCATTAAAACAGGTTGCAATAGGGGCCAAGTCACATATCTAAAACGATGAAGGGCATTTCCGCCATCAACTCGTGCCGCCTCATAAAGCTCTTTAGGTATGCCTTGCAGTCCACCTAAGGTCACCATCATCATAAACGGAAAGCCAAGCCATACATTTGTTAAAAGGCAGGCCGAAAAAGCTTCAAAGGGTCTTGAAAGCCATTCAACAGGAGACATGTGCATAAATTCAGTCAAAATTTGATTGATAGGGCCAAACTCTTGATTAAACATCCCCCTCCATGTCAGGGCAGAAATATATTGAGGCACAGCCCAGGGGATAATTAATAGGGTTCGCCATAGCCCTTTAAAAGGGATTAAATCATCAAGTACAAGGGCCAAAACAAGGCCAATACTCACATGAAAAAATAAGTTTAAAAAAGTCCAAAGTAAGGTTTTTAAAAAAACACTAAAAAACTGGGGCTCTTTAAAAATATCAAAATAATTATGAAATCCTGTAATAGACCAATCCTGAAAAGTTTTAAGACTTAAATTAGAAAAAGAAATAAAAATATTATAGAAAAAGGGAAACACAATAACTAAAGTAACAACAAGGGCAGCCGGAATTAAAAAGGCATAGCCTAAGCGATACTCGCCAAATATAATTTCTTTAAAGATGCCGCGTTCTTTAATAAGTTTATAAATTAAAAAAAGAGCAAATAATAAAATTAAACCTTTAACAACATAAGCTTGCTCGTCGGGTTGACGAATTTCGTTCATTACTTTTATTTGTCTTAAAGCTTCGCTTTGAGCCATTTTGGCTGCGGTAACAGGGTCAGAGCTGCCCCCTAAAACCGATTGATACTGAGCTCTTAGGCTGTCCCATACGGCCCGAAGCTCTGGGAAAATGGGCATAGGTGTTCCAACTAATAATATATCGGCAGATTTTTGCAAAAGCTCATTTTCGGTAACGGTGGGAGTTAGCCTGACAGATAACCTTGCAGGCATTGTGCTCACTTCTTTTGAATAAAGGGCTTGAACTTCGGCAGAAGTTAAATATTCAAGTAACTTTTTAACAGCTTCTCGTTTTTCAGGTTTTATAGAGGCATTAACTGAGTAACCTTTTGTTGCTACCAATGGACTTGGCCATAGCTTTGTTTCAGAAATCATGGGAAGTCTTGCAATCGAAAAATCGATCCCAGCTTTTTGATAATCTCCCCAACTCCAATCTCCATTAATGATCATGGCCGCTTTGCCTTCTTTAAAAAGAGCATTAGCTGTTTCATAATCCGCTTCTTTAGGTACAAACGAAGACTCTTTAAGTTTTTTAACTAAAGCTAAAGCTTGAGTGACAGCAGGTTGATCAAGTTGAGGCTCAGCCATGGCTGTAATAAATTGACCTCCAAAACCAGCAATCCAGGGGACAAAGAAGTAGGGCTCTTGCATGGGCCATACAATATAAAATCCATTTTTGTATTTAGCACCCTGCTCAAACATCTCTTTTGTGTTTTGAGGAGGGGCTGAAATTAGTTTTTTATTATAAATTAAGGAGATATGGTTACCAACCGTATCTCCAAGCATATAAATTTGATCTTGAACTTTAATAATACTGAGAGGATCAAAGTCATTTAAGCCAGTTAAATCAAGATAATCCTGCATCGGGGCTATTAAACCCATTATTTGTAAAGGGCCGACTTGATCGGAAGGGCCATATATTAATTCGGGGCCGCCTCCAACAAGAGCTGCAGCTTGATAAGAAGATCTGAGATCTTCGGTTTCTTTGTACACAGACTCTATTTTAATGCCAGGGTTAAGTTTTTCAAAATTGGCAATCGCTTGGGCTTGAACCGTGCGATGAGCATACATGAGTTGATGCCAAAGTTTGATATGAATAAAATTTTTGTCTTTTGCATCAGCCAAAGAGAGCTGAGGATACAGAAAAGAAAAAAATAAAACGAGGGCCATTATTTTAAAAGAAGAATTAATTTTATTTCTGATGATTAATTTAATGCTAAAGCTGTCAGTTTTCATAATTCTTCCGATCATAGGTTTGCTGTGGTCAGGACTCAAGTGGCAGAAAAATAATAACGCTAAAGGCTAGAACTTTCGAGACTTTAGAATATCTAAGCTGTACCTAAAATGGGACTCATTTTCCCACTGCTCAATAGGTAACCTCATTTTACGTTTCCAATTCGGAAACTGGGTTGTTCCTGGAACATTTTGAGGTTCGGTTTCAGCCCATGTGTCTTCGGGATTTAAAAGTACATATTGCGCAGGAGAATGCGCCATTTTACTTAAAAATTTCATAAAAAATTCGTGCTGATCCCAGTGAGATACTCCCACATGGTCTCGCCATAATCCTAAAGTCCAATCTCGGTGGTGCTTAAAGGCCATTTGTAGGTTGTGATCAATAATCCCTAAGTGAGTAACAAGGTCTAAATCTTTCATCCAAACAAAAGCCCTAAAAAGGCCCATATCGTGAGTGTTGAGACAAAATAAATTTTGGCGATTGACCGTGCGATAATATTTACCGGGTTCGGCATCTAATAAAAACTGCCCAACAGTCATCCCTTTAATATTTCTTTCGTATAAGATATGATCAACAGCATCGGGGACGACGCCTAAGTTTTCGCCAACCACATCAGCCTTAGCTAAAAAGGCTTCTAGACATAAAATCGCAAACATTTCTTGGGGTTTATATCTAATATAAGCCCCCTCATGGGCGGGCCAGCCTTTTGGGATAACATAAATTCTGTGAAGTCCCATAACATGGTCGACTCTTAAAAGTTTTGAATAAGTAAAATGTGATTTTAAAGTTTGTCTTAAATATTGATAGTTTGATTTTCTAATTGCGGTTGGATGAAGGGCCGGAAAAGACCAATCTTGGCCGTTTCTAAAAACAGGTTCAGGTGGGGCGCCGGCATTGGCTTGATCAAAAAAAACAGATTTAAAATATTGGTAGTCAAAGCCTTCGCGATTAACTCCAACCGGATAGTCCATATAAAGATCAATATTTTTGGTAACATCTTTTATGCTTAAATGACATTGGTACTGGCAGTAAATATGATAATTGGTAACAGCTGTTGCCGTATTTTTATCTTGGTTGCTTGTGGTATTTTTACTTCTAAATTGAGCATAAGATGTTACCAAGGGATAAAGTTGTAAAAACTCTTGATAGTCTTGAGTTTGGTCTAATTTTGTCTTGTAAAATTCGGCCGATAATATCTCTAAGGCTTGTTTTTTTATTTGATAACTTTCAAAGTGATTAGCATAGGCTTGAGCATTGAGTTCATCAATTTTATTTTTGACTGTAGTTTGAGTTAAAAATTTGAGAGTTTTTTTTGAGCCCTGTTTTTGGGCAATAAGCGCAACGTCTAAGTAGAGTTCATTCCAAAATAGGCGACTTAAAGAGCTATAGGGGCTTATCTCCGATTCGGGATGATCAAATGAAGAAGCTAAAATTGGCAAGGTGCCAATCCATTTAAGTCCGGCTTCGGGTTTAAATTTTTCTGCAATTAAACTTAAATCAGAAAAGCTTCCCACTCCCATGCTGCCTTGAGACTTTAAAGCATAAAGAGGGGCAAACAGTCCCCAGCTTTTATGTTCGCCATAGAGGTTTTCAAGTCTTTGAGGGGCCATAATAAAAAAAGTATTCCAAGATCTTTTAGCTGTTGTGATTTTAATTTGATAGTAACCTAAAGCGAGTTCGGGCAGCTCCACTCGGTGACGAATCTGACTGGCCTCTGTTTGAAATGAAAAAACCATTTTTTTAGAGTTTTCTTCGAAAAACTCAAAACTGATTTTTTGATTAAGTTCGGCAGAAGTTAAATACAAATTAAGCCAAGACCTTTGATTTTGCCATTTATGACAAGAAGGCTCACTTCCATTAATAAAGCGCTCTTCTTTTTTTTGCTTAATAATGCGCAAGTAATCTTCATCAGTTTTAATGGTCGATTCGGTCAGCGCTTGAACCAAATAAATTAAAGTTTGAGGGTTAGACCAAATAATATTTATTTCTGCATCAAGATATTGAATTTGGATACCTAAAAGACGAGCTGTTTTACGTAAGAGTCGATATGTTTTATTATTCATAGTTTTCTACTAAAGCGTATTTCAATATTTTTGACAAGTCCCAAGGTCTGTTTATTGCTTCTATCCAAAAATCAGAACAAGGAGAAAAATATATGAGACTTTTAGCCACAACCATGGGCCTTTTTTTGTTATCGAGTCTAAATCTTGGTCATGCCTTTGCCATCGGGAATGCGACCAATGTAAAGACAGTAAGTAAAAAATCATCCAGTTCAAAAGCCGCTAATGGTAGAACTCATGCAAAGTCGGTTAATCAAAATGGTAGATCATCTCAGCAAATGGCCAGCTCAAAGGCCTCTGAAAAACCTATTAAATATTATAGCGTAGCCAAATACCTTTCATCGGTTACAGATTATCAAGAAGATAAATTTTTAAATTCCTTTCAAGCTCCCGATCAAATGGCTCATGAAACCGATGAATATGTAAATTTAAAGGTTTCGCCCCAAGAGCTTACTGTTAAAAATTTTAATAAAATAATGGGCCCTAATTACCAGCACCCTCAGTCGGGGAGTATCTATATAATAATGAGGCTGCCAAATCAATTTCGTTTAAGGTCAGAGCCTCAAGACAGTGTGTCGGTCAGTTTAACTGGAGGCAACACAATGGTGGCCCCTATAACACTCGATAAAGTAGATGGTTCGACTCGTACACAAAATATGGATATGGTTGGTCAGACACTTTCTTTTGATGTTTCAAAAGCGATTAATAAAGATCAAGAATTAAGGGTCAGTGTTCGAACTTTTTCGATTCTAGGAAGTCATAATAATAACCCTATTTTATATCCTGTTTCGGATCGATTTATTGAGGACTTTCATAGTTTAATTGGACATAAAGACCCCTACTCGAGACAAAAAAAAGGTTATGACCAAATCGTCGTTGATCTGAGAGATACTCAAGGTCATCAATTTGAAGCTCATGACGAGCAGACTTATGTTTTGCCTCTCGTGGTTGATTATTCTGTTTTTCAAGATCTTATTAATGACTCAAATAATCGAGTGACTCTTAATACCGGCGTGCAGGCTCAGATCCCCGTACAAAAAGAATTTGGTTTGGCAGGGGCGGGTGTATATTCAAACCTCACAGTTAACCATAAAGTGGCAAGACATTGGTTACTCCATTATGCTGTGGGTGTGGGTTTAAGCCTTCAAAAAAACATTTATGATTCGTTTAAGTATTACGATGGTGATGTTGATGCAAATTTGAATTTAAATCTTTCAGCCGGTGTTACCTATGTTGACCCTGATGGTAAAGGGCGCACAAGTCTTTTGGCAACGGTAACCCAAAATGATCCTTTTTTAAATGAAAATGAATACGTCTCTAATACCTCACCCTACTATGTCGAGAGACAATCAAGAGACTCGGCATTTAAAGCTGACCGTAGATTTGGAATAGCTATTGTCAGAGAGACCAAAGATTGGGTGTTTCAATTTCAAGTTCAAGAAGATTGGATTGGAGGCGGCAATAAAATGAATGGGCTTAATCATGAAGATTTTCAGGTTTATGTTCAGGTAACCCGAAAATTTAATTAGATTTCATTCATGTTGAGTACGGATGCCGAAGTCAGATTATAGCGATTTTGAGTATCCTTTTTTTCTTTGCAACATAGAGCTAAGGCGAATCTGCGTCGTTTTAAGTGCAACTCGACAAGAAAAAGTCTGTAATTACAAATTGATAATAACTTGGTTTTTGTCAAAACGAACTTTAGGGCTTGACTGGTATTTGTCTTCGGGACTGCGATAACCAAGGGCTACGGCTGCTAGAGTTTTGTAGTTGTTACTAGGTGTGTTTGCAGTGGCTAAATCATTTTGAGTGTTAACCAAAGTGTTACCAAGCGCGCTTTTTGCCAATTTAGCATTTAAAAGGTTATCATATTTGACAGGCTCTAACCCCTCAATGGCGCAGGTATCGATTTTTAAAAAACTGGCGTAGCTCATTAAAAACCCCATAGCAATATAGGCTTGTTTGCCTGCCCATAAGGGGATTTGTTGAGATCTTGGCCCTTTGATTAGATCTTGTATCATAATGTTTTTATAGCCTTCTAGATGAGACTCAGGCTGAGAGCGAATTTTGCTAACTAAGGATATAAAATTTGAGAGGTAGGCTTCATCTATTTGTTCGAGAGCCTGAAAAACTACTAAATGACTGCAATCACTCATTTGAGATTGATTATAGCTAAAGGCTTTGAGCTCATTTTTTAGATCTTGATTTTCTATAATGATAAACCGCCAAGGTTGCAGACCATAAGATGAAGGCGATAGCCTTAGGCTTTGACTGAGTAGCTCAATACTTTCAGAAGGTATTTTTTTTTGTGAGTCAAATTTTTTAACTGCATATCTCCAGCTAAGAGACTCAAGACAGTAGTTTGATAAATCCATAAATATCCACCCTTCAAAAGCATTAAGCGATTTTGTTTTGCAAGCTAACATTCCAATAAATAAATTTGGAAATATTAGCTTGTTGGCTTTTATTTATATTGAATTTAAAAGTTTAAGTAAATCTGTTTCTGGCGGAGTGGCCGTTCCACCGATGTCTAGCGGGGAGGCCAAAAGCTCTTTAAGATCAAAAGCCATGTTTATATCATAGCGTCTTTCGATTTGATTTCTTAAGCTTTGCTCTGCCTTGTACCATAGATTTTTATTTTCTGTGCTTTGACAGCTTTTTACCTCATTTGATCCTAATGGTGCTCCCCATCTCAGTTCGGCGCAGTGATAAGGGTCAAAACTTAAACTAAATAAACGCTGTCTGACCTGTTCAAAATTTAATGTTACCAAGTCTCCATTGCTATTTGTGTAAGCAATTTGGCATGAGCTAGAAAGGTTATTATAGTTTTCGATTAAATCTTGTTTTAGATCAGTACCCTCATACTCAACTGAGCTATGTCCATTTTCGACTTTTTCGATTAGTTGAGCCATTTGATCATATAAGTCTTTATAGGCTGTTTTGAGTCGGGCATCTCGAGAGGGGGTTGAATAAGATTCCCATTCTCCAGAGGTCCCATAAATATTTTCTGGTAACCTATTTGGGTGAGATTTACTGTTGATTCCTTGCTTAATTGCATCGTCAACGGCGGTAACCCGGTCATTAAGGGCAACACAAATATCACTCATTATGGTTTTCATTTCGGTCATGGGATTTAATTTTAAGTTGGTTTTGCTAATTTTGTTTCGTGTGTACTCATAAAAACTCATTTCTTCGCCAGCAAAAATAAATAAGCCCTTGCTCCATCTGTTATCATGGGCTGGCTCAGTTCCCCAGTATTGCTCAATTCCATAATTTGATAATTCGCTGTTTTTATAAGATTTAATTTTTCCGCCCCAAAAGCTACCATCATCTAAACGTGTTGCACCTTCAAGATATAAGGGTCTAAATTTTTTAAATCCTGCGCCTTGATTAGGGTTACTTCGAGCAAATTTAGGACTAAATAAACCAGTCGTTAGGCTGTTATCAGGGTGAGCGTCTACATAGTAAATTAAACCATCATCGGTTACCTTATAAATAAGAGCTACGTGGCCATTGGGATCATAAATTAAAGTTCCAGGGATTATGGCTTTATCACTAATTTGTGCTGAATATAAATCTGAAAATACGCCTGTATCAAATTTATCTGGTGGCATTCGATAAGTGGCCGAAGAAATCATGTAGGGGATGAGTTCATTAAAAATCTTTGAAATAGGTAAAGAGTCATCGTTTTGAGTAAAGTCAGTTCGCTTGTTAGGATGGTTACCGTAAGGATTATACCTGATGTCTTTGCCCAGATTGCCCTCGACCGCATTGGGAGATACTTCGGTAACAATTCCAAAAGGAAGGCTGTTTTTGTAAGCAAAATAAGCCCTCATATAATACGGAAAATCTGCGCAATCAGCATAATGGTTTAGTTTAGGGCCATTGATATCAGACAAAGCATAGGGATTAATATTTGAAGACTTTAAGCATTGACTTACTTTTCCGCATTTCCTTTTTTCAACAGCTTGACCAACGGCCTGTACAAATAGGCTCCAATTTTGTTCGTCTTGCTCGCTCCATTGAAGCTTTTTTATTTTCCAAGTGCTTTGAGCCAATGAAACTTGTGGGGTAATAAAAATTAAAAGTAAAAACAATTTTACAAACTTTGCATTCATGTTAACCTCTTTGATTTGAAGCCTCTATTAATTTGAAGCCTCTAAATACAAGAGGTCGTCACAAAATGCTATTGATTTGACAGAGTGTATTTATTTTACAAGAGCTTAAAAACCAAATAAATATCCCCGATTTTATCTTTAAATATAAACAGTAGCTATTGAGTTCTTTTTGAAATTAAGGGTTCGTTTTAGTTCTAACCTAATAGGTATGAATTCTATTAGATACTCGAGCTAACCAAATTAATTCAGCTAAATGTAATTCCCCCCCCTTGCTAAAAAATGTAATCATTTTTTTAGGGCTGGCAAATAAATAGAGAGAGGGGTTTTTTTCTCTTTAGACCTCAGGCTAAAGGATGGGTTGAGCCTGCAGAGGCCAGGGATGGCCGTGTCT
>DYOP01000009.1:25058-26161 GCA_020720425.1 Bdellovibrio sp.
TTATTTGCCAGCTAACACTCCATTTTTTTAAAAAGTATTAAAAATATCACTTAAAGGGTCTAGGTCTACTTTAAAAAAATAAAGAACCACCGAATAAATGATAAGCCTGAGATATATACCATGAAAGGGAGTTATGAGTCTGCACCATGATTATTCATCATGATAAGGCAGACGGGAAGCAACAGGAAGGCGCTTAAGCAGAAGCTTAGGTGGGTACAGAGTAGGTAGGAAACTGGTGGACATTTAATTGGAGTGTAAGGGGATTTTTAATGATTTCGGCTTTGGGGCGCTATTCAATTTCGTGGCTCGTTTTTTTGATAGAAATAAGTCTTCTATCATATGCCACACTTCGAACGATGGTAACATCAAGGTCTCAGGGGTGGAGGCCCGTATTTGGCGTTATTGCTTCACAGGTTTATTTTACGGGGTGGCAGGCGCTGCCGGTTATATTGATTATTGGGCTATCAATAGGCTTTTTATTTGTCAGTCAGTCGGTTAATGCCGCTTTTAATTTAGGTAATTTTGATAATGCTATGAGAATTTTATTAGGTGTGGTTTTGCGAGAGCTGGCGCCACTTTTGACAAGTTTAATTGTAATTGCAAGGTCAGGGACTGCGGTGGCCAGTGAATTAGGTAATATGAAGGTTAATCGCGAAGTGGACTCATTGATTTCGATGGGGATTAATCCATTAAATTTTATTGTGTTACCAAGGCTTATTGGTGGTGGCTTAAGTGTATTTGTTTTAGGGTGCTATTTTGCATTGTTTGGATTTTTAGGGGGGATGCTTGGGGCTTTTGTTTTAGGACGAATTCCGCCGACACATTTTTTAACTACATTTTTATCGACAGTACAAATGTCAGATTTTTTAATTTTAGGCGTTAAGTTGTTTATGAGTGGATTTTTTGTGTTTGCTATTTCAAGTTACCAGGGGCTTCAGGCTCAAAAAAGTCCTACCGAAGTGCCGGTTGTTACCACACAGGCGGTTATGAAAAGTATTATCATTGTTATTGGCGTTAACATAATAATTTCTCTTTTGTTTTATATTAATGAATTTAAAAAAATGGGGGTCTTGCAATGAATTCATCACAAGCATCCCAGCAAG
>DYOP01000009.1:26261-34849 GCA_020720425.1 Bdellovibrio sp.
CAGCAAGTGCCTCACCAAAAGCCCTTTCTCACATCACTTCAAACACCACTTAAAAAAATTCAGTTAAAAAATGTTGAATTTGGATTTTCAGAAGATCAAAAGATTTTTCAAAATTTTAATTGCTCGTTTTTAGATGAGCAAGGGGCCTATCAATTAGTAGCGGCTCAGGGGATGGGAAAATCATTATTTTTACAACTCTTAGGCGGAATTATTGCTCCCCAGTCGGGTAGCCTTTATTTAAATGATATTGATTTTCACAATATGAGTTTTGAAAGCTCTTTATCTTTGAGGCTTAATATTGGTATTTCGTTTGATTTAGGTGGTTTACTTCATAATCGAACTTTATATGAAAATCTATTGCTGCCCATTATGTATCATAAATATATGGATTATAATAGTTCACAAAAATATTTAAACGAACTTTTTGAGCGATTTGATATTGCCGCAGTTAAAAACATGAGACCATCATTTGTTACCGGAAGTGCCAGAAAAATGGCTAATCTTATAAGAGCGGTTATACTAAGACCTAATTTGCTTTTGCTTGATGACCCATTTGTAGGGTTGTCATTGTCTCAAAAAAAGCAATTTGATTTACTGTTAGGGGAGTTAAAAAGTCAGGGCTATTTAAAATGGCTTGTATATTCGAATTCAACTCAGTCTGAATTTGTCCATCAAAAGGTGTTGTACCTAAATCTAAATAAAGATGGATTAGAACTTTTTGAATCAATTGATAATGTGCCAAACATGCCGAATATTGCCAATGTGCCGAATATTCCTAATGTACTAAATGAGCCGAACGCACAAAATGGGGCTAATTTATCAAATGCAGAATTACATGAGAAAAAAAGGGTGGTCGCATGATTAAATTTTATTTTAATAGATTTGAAAAGATTGCGGGGCTATTTGTTATTGGTGGGATATTTGTTGTGCTGATGGCCTGGGTGGGGGCAGCGATAAAACAAGGTTGGCTTGAGCCTAAGGTTAATTTTTTCTGTAAGTTTGACTCAGGGGAGGGCTTATATCCGGGTATTGATGTGTTACTTTCAGGTATTCATGTGGGTAAAGTGCTCGATGTTGAGTTGCAAAAAAATAATCAAGTTCTTGTTAAAATGGATGTACTGGCAAAATATCAAGATCGGATCAGACAAAACAGTCAGGCCATGCTTATTAGACCTTTTGTATTTGGTGAAAGAGCAATTGAAATTACTTTAGGAGATAGCAGTCAGCCTATGATTTTGGCCGATTCAGAAATTACAACTAAACCAAGTTTTGATGTGATGAGTATGCTTTCAGGAAGAATGATAAATAATAATTTAGAGTCGATCGGAAAGGCTTTAAGTAATTTAAGTTTTGTGATTACTTCTGTTTTAGAAAAAGAACGACTTGAAGGTTTTGTGAGAACGCTAGATCGAATTGATCCTTTGATTAAGCATATGGATCAAATGTCTCGTGAAATTACAAGTGTTTCTAAGCAAGTTAATAAAAATAATAATATCGGATTATTGGTTCAAGATTTAGGAAACTTGAGTCGAGAATTAAATATGGCTATGCCAGCAATTAAAGACAAAGCCCCTCAGATGGCTAAAAATTTTGAAACTTTGGTAACCAATTTAGCTGTTCTTTCTGATCAATTTAAAGTGATTGGTCCTGTTATTGCCGAAATGGGTCCTGAGTTACCGGGGGCCACGCGCAAAGCTTTTGAAGCCTTGGATGAAACGGTAACTCTTTTAAAAGCTATGCAAAAAAGCTATTTCTTAAGAAGTCATGTTGAAACGGTCAAACAAGAAGAGTCAGAAGCTGGGGCCGAGTCTAAGTCTGAACGTCAGCCTGCGGCTCAGCCATAGGCGCAAAGCCTCTTCTCATCACATTTTCGGTAACAACTCTTGGCTCCATAAATTGTAATAAATAATCGGGGCCGCCGGTTTTACTGCCGATGCCTGACATTTTAAATCCGCCAAAGGGGTGTCTTTCGACTAAGGCCCCTGTAATGCCTCGATTAATATAGAGGTTACCGCATTCAAAATTATATTTTACAGTTTCAATCGTTTGGGGGGATCTTGAGTAAAGACCACCTGTTAATCCATAGGCCGTTGAATTAGCCATTGTTAAGGCTTCATCAATTGTTTTTGCTCGCATGACAGCTAAAACAGGTCCAAAAATTTCTTCTTGAGCCAATGGGCTTTCTGGGTCGACATCTCCAAAAATAACAGGACCAATATAGTAACCTGCGTTTGAGGGATCTTGAGTTTGGTAACCTGGGTGTTGATATAACAGGGTATGGTTTTTTTTGGCCATCTCAATGGTTTCTAAAATACGCTCATAAGCTTGCTTGTCAATAACAGGGCCCAGGTAAGAGTTAGGATCAGTGGCGGGGCCAACGATCAGACTTTTGGTGGCCTCAACAAGTCTGTCAGCAAATCTGTCGTAAACACTGTCTAAAACAATGGCTCTTGAACAAGCCGAACATTTTTGTCCACTAAAGCCAAAAGCTGAGTATAAAACGCCGCCCACGGCTTCGTCTAAATCAGCGTCATTATCAATAATGATAGCATTTTTTCCGCCCATTTCGATAATACATTTTTTAACATGATTTTGGGTTGGTAATACTTGGCTGGCTTTTGATAGTATTTCAAGTCCAACGGCTTTAGATCCTGTAAACGCAATGGTGCTGATGTCAGGCAGGCTAACAAGAAAAGCGCCAACTTCATGACCAAGTCCTGGTAAAAATTGGGCTGCGCCCTTTGGTAAGCCCGCTTTTAATAATAATTTTATAAGCCAAAAAGCCGTTGTCGTTGATTGTTCGGCAGGCTTAATAATGACCGTGTTACCAGCCGCTAAAGCCGCAGCGGTTTGGCCTGCAATAATGGCCAGCGGAAAGTTCCAAGGGGCAATAACTAAACTCACACCCCGAGGTTGATAATGGTAACTTGATTGTTCACCGGGGACATGAGAAGCCATTTGCTGAGGTTTGTCTAAAACTTGAATGTGTCTGGCATAGTAACGGCAAAAATCAATGGCTTCGGCAATATCAGCGTCGGCTTCGGTCCATGGCTTAGCTACTTCTAAGCATTGAGTTGCAATAATTTGGTAACGATTTTCTTGTATTAAATCGGCAAGCTTATTTAAAATAGCGGCTCGGTCGTGGGCTGAAGTTTTTTTCCATTTGGGCCATTCGGTTTTAGCTAACTCAAGCGCTTTAAGTGCGTGGTCATTTGTGGCTAAATGAATCGGGGGGAGCTTTAGGGTTTGATCATGGGGGCTTGTTCTTTCGAGTAAAGGGCCTTCAAAATGAAGCTCGCCATTAAGGACTATAGGAACCACTTGAGACTTTAAAATTTGAGTTTCACTATCCAGGGCTTTTTGTACTTGGATGCGATGTTTATTAAGAGCAAAATCAAAAAGTGCTTCGTTGTTAAAGTTTTTATCTGATAAATAATCGGTTTGATTTTGATTTCTAATTTCCTCTAAAGGCTTTGCAAGCAAGGTTTTTGGGTCTGCTAAAAGATCAATTAGAGATTTATTATCTGCAAACTTACCTCTGAGCCAAGATTCGTTTGAAGTGTTTTCTAAAAGTCTTCGAACTAAATAGGCCATGCCAGGGATGAGCTCACCCATAGGGCAATACTCACGCACGCGGTAACCCATTTCGCTAAATGTTTTTTTAATGGGGTCGCCCATGCCATGAAGCATTTGTAATTCAAAAGCTGCTGGCGGTAAATTTTTTGCCTGAGCATGGGTCAGAACGGTGGCCAAAGAGCGCACATTGTGACTTGCAAAGGCACTTAAAATTTGGGGATAGGCATTAATTAATGTAATGGCACAGTCTTCGTAATTGGCATCTGTTTCGGGTTTGTTTAAAAAAACAGGGATAGGCCAGCCATTTTGTTTGGCCTCAATGGTTTCAGTATCCCAATAGGCCCCTTTAACTAAACGAACCGTAAAAGGCGTTTTTCGATTTTTAGCAGTTTCAATTAAACCTAACAAATCATGGTAAGAGTCTTTAAGATAAGCTTGAATCACGCAGCCAAAATGGCGGTAACTTGAAAGTTCAGGCTCAGTCATTAGCTCTTTAAAAACCTCAAGGGTTAAATCTTTGACCCCATAGTGTTCCATATCAAGATTGAGAAAAACATTTTTTTCAATGGCCAATAAAAACAAGGGGCGAAGCCTGTTTTTTAATGTGGTTTTTGTATGCTCCCAAGCCGAGGGGTTAATTTGCGAATAAAGTGCCGTCATTTTTATGCTGATATTAACTTTTGGAATAGGGCCAAGAGCGTCTTCATCAAGGAGTTTATTTGAAGACCAAGATTGAGCTTCATGGGCTAAGGCTTGGATGAGTTCCCGGTATTGACTAAAATATATTTGAGCTTCTTTTTCGCTAAGGGTTACTTCGCCTAAGATATCAATGGTAAAAGCTAAGTTGTCTTTGCGTTTGTTTTTTAAGCTTTTTAAGGCCTCTTGTGGGTTTTGACCCACGATAAACATTTTTGCCATGCTAAGAACATTAGATTTAATCGAATTAGCCATTAAGCCAGGGGCCAATTTACCAAGACCAAGGCCAACATTAAAAACTTTGGGTAACTCCTCAGCTCCCCCTTTTTGAGTAAAGTACTCACGTAAGTGGCTTGTAATTTGTTCGCTGGTGGTCAAGCTTGGTAACACATCTACAAATCTAAACATTTGGGTTTTAAATCCCTCGTTTTTCATGGACCAGTCCATAATTGAACCGTACCAAAAGTCTTTACTAAATAATGATACTTTTTGTTCGCCCATTTTTTGCAAAATGGCTTCGCCTTTTTTTTGTATTTCATGAGGTATATTCATTTTGGCTTATCCTTTGTTTATATTTAAATTAAATAAATTAAGCGGGGTCTTCTTGTTTTTTGTTTTGGTAGACTTTCCAGATGTGGGTAATATAACCCTGCATCTGAACTTTAATAGTATCTCCGGCCTTAATTGGCCCAACCCCAGCCGGTGTTCCCGTTAAAAAAAAGTCTCCTCCTGTTACCGGAAAATAGTCTTGAACATACGAAAGCAAAAAAGCAGGAGAAAAAATCATGTTACCAATAAGGCCCTCTTGTTTGAGCTCGTCATTAACCCAAAGCCGATAGGGTTTATCTTCAAGTTCTTCAAGATTTTGTATTAAAAAAGTGGGAGTCATTGGGCAGGCTTCATCAAAAGATTTAGCCCTGGTCCAAGGCAGGCCCTCTTTTTTGGCAATTTGCTGTTCGTTGCGTTCGGTTAAATCTAAAGCCAGAGCCGCTTCTTTGACTCTTAAAAATGCGTCAAAACGAAAAGCCAATTCAAGCTCATGGTCAACAGAGGTGGTCCACTCGGGTAACCAAATTTCAGAGCTTCCAACGGTGGCGCTTGATCCAGCTTTTAAAAAAATCATTGGCCTATCGGGAGGGGGAGCGCCCATTTCTTTAGCATGATCTTTAAAGTTTCTACCTACGGCCCAAATATTTCTTATGACCACATGACCCGCCCTTCGTTTAATAGCTCACATGATTTTGAGCTATCTATTTTAAAAAGATAATATTGCCCCGTAGGCCAAAAAAATGATTTTGTCTTTTCGGGGGTATAGTTTTGAATAATTTCAGCTGCATGACTTAACCAATCTTGATGGGAACAGATATAGATGGTCCAATCTAAATCAATTTTGGGATGAAAAAAAAGAGTGTTCGTAAAAAATGATTCCACTCGTTTTAAAAACTGGCTTGTGGGTTCGTGTTCAAGTTGTAATAGCAAATTAGGATCTGGTAACAACGGAACTAGGCACTGAGCGGATAAAGGTAATAATGTTTCTTTTGCTCGTAATAAGGGGGAAGTGAGGAGCTGATTGGGTTTTGGTAACTTTTTATTTAAAACCAAATGGGCAAAATTTTGAGCTTGGCCATGGCCACGGGGGCTTAATCCCACTTCGGATTGGTCAGATTCCCAAGACTTATCACCGTGTCTTATAAATAGGCATTGCATAGTAAGAAAAAAGGCTATCATAGCCCTTGACAGTTGGGTTCACAAAGTTGAATGTAACGGATCGTGTTATGAGCCAAACCAAACCATTATCTACTTCAATGCGTCACGACTGCTCTTGTTCTAAACAAAGGGTTTTAGAAGCTATGACTTTATGGGGAATTAAAGATATCGAAGAAATGATCAACGAGGCTTGCGGTGAAAATGCTACTTGCCAGATGTGTGGTAGAAGTTATGAAATAACTTTAGATGAGTTAAAATTGATTTTAGATCATCTAAAAAAATATCAAAAGTGCTAACAAGGGGGCAGCTCAAAGTGGAGTTACCAAGTCCGTTAAAGATTTTAATGATTGAGGACGAAGATGATATTCGCGAACTGGTTGCCCAAGAGTTAAGTGCATCGGGTATGGAGGTCTTAGGACTTTCTAATGCAACTGATCTTTTAAATACATTAGATCAATTTAAACCCCATATGTTACTGTTGGACCAATCTATGCCCGGGATGCTTGGTACTGATATTATAAAAAAAATCAGAGATACGGTTTCGTTTTCAGATTTGCCGGTTATGATGTTAACCGCTCATCACTCGGAAGATGATAAAATTGCGGCCATCGAGTTGGGAGCAGATGATTTTTTATCTAAGCCCTATTCGCCAAGAGAATTAGTGGTTAGGGTACAAGCCTTAGTTAGACGCAGTCTTATGGCAAAAAAAGCGGGCCAGCAGCGTATGGAAATTGAAGAGCTTGTGGTGGATTTAAAAAACCGACAGGTTTTTTTAAAAGATCAAGAAATTAAGCTTACACATACCGAGTTTAAACTTTTAACAGAGCTTTTAAAGCATTGCGGGGAGCCCATTTCGCGGGATCGGTTAAGAGAAAAGGCTTTAGGAAATCTTGATGTGAATGATCGAACCATTGATGTTCATGTTTTGTTTTTAAGACGCAAACTGGGTGATATGGGAGACCGAATCGAGACGGTTCGGGGGCAGGGTTACCGATTTACTTTTTTGAGTTCATTATGAATCCAATTGATATTGAAGACATATACAAAGCCCAAAAAAATTTAAAAAATATAATTAAAAACACAAAATTAGATTTAAGCTTATCGGCCAGTCAAAAGCTGGGTCTTGATATTTATATTAAATTTGAAAATGAGCAGTTGACGGGGTCATTTAAAATTAGGGGAGCCTATAACAAAATATCTCAGTTACCTTTAGAAGTCAGAAAAAAAGGAATCATTGCCAGTAGTGCGGGTAATCATGCTCAAGGTGTTGCTAAAAGCTGTCAGCTTTTAAATATTCCAGCAACTATTATTATGCCTAAATCGGCCTCGTTAGTTAAGGCTCAGGCTACGCGCGGCTATGGGGCCGAAGTTATTTTTCATGGCGATGTGGTCGATGATGCTATTGTTTATGCCAAAAAAAAGGTCGAAACCGAGGGGCTTACTTTTGTTCATCCCTATGAGGATCCTTTAATAATTGCTGGCCAAGGTACCATTGGGCTTGAAATTTTAAATGAGCTGCCTGATTTAGATTCTATTTTTATTCCTATTGGTGGAGGGGGTTTAATTTCGGGGATGGCCGTAGCTATTAAAACCCTAAGACCTTCTTGTCGGGTGATTGGAGTTGTCAGCAGTCAGGCTCCTGGAATGTTTGAATTAAAAAAGGGATGGGGTTCCTCAAAAGTAAAACCCTCAGCGACAATTGCCGATGGGATTGCCATTAAGCATCCATCAAGCGTTATGTTTGACTTATATATTTCTAAATATGTGGATGAGATTGTTTCGGTAACAGATGACGAGTTATCAGAAGCTATTTTATTTTTAATGGAGCGAACAAAAACGGTGGCCGAAGGGTCAGGAGCTGCGGCAATGGCAGCGGCCTTTAAAGTTTCGCCTTCGGTTATGGGCAAAAAATCTTGTGTGCTTATTTCAGGTGGTAACATTGATTTAAATTTGGTGGCAAAAATTATCGAAAGAGGTCGAATTTTAAACGGGTACCTCAGTGAGCTATCGGTTGTTGTTGTTGATTTGCCAGGAAGTCTAAACCGGCTTACGGGGTGGTTAGCCCAATCAGAGGCCAACATCATTGACGTGCGTCATGACCGTTTAGACCCTCGTTTTGGTTTAAAGCAAACCCGTATTGATTTTGTGATTGAAACTAAGAACCATGAACATATAGCGGCGATAAAAAAAGATTTGATCCAAGAGGGCTTTGAGGTTCTATAGATCCTTATGGATGTACATTATAAAATTCAAAATTTAGTTCCTTATAAACCGGGTCTTTCTTTTTCAGAAGTCAAACGAAAGTACGGCGTACAGGACATTGTAAAACTTGCGAGTAACGAAAACCCTTTAGGTACAAGTTCTCATGTGCTTCGGGTGCTTGAGCAAAGTCTTAAATCGGTCCATCTTTATCCTGATGGGGCCAGTTGGGATTTGCAAAACTCTTTAAGTCAATTTCATAAGCTTAAGCCAGAAGAAATTATTTTAGGTAACGGTTCTGATGAATTATTTGATGTTTTAATTCGAGTTTTTTGTGAGCCTAACGAGGATTCAATTTTAACTTCAAAAGGAGCTTTTTCGACTTATGCGATTAGTGCCCATGGCGCCCG
>DYOP01000009.1:34949-40499 GCA_020720425.1 Bdellovibrio sp.
TTTTAACTTCAAAAGGAGCTTTTTCGACTTATGCGATTAGTGCCCATGGCGCCCGGGTGGGGGTTATTGAAACGCCTTTAGATAAGCATTTTGGTATTGATTTATCTGCGATATCATCAACTTTGCACGCCCAAAGGGTTAATCAAAAAATTAAAATTGTTTTTTTACCAAATCCAAATAATCCCACGGGAAGGCTACTTGATACAGAGCAGCTCATTGAGTTTTTAGATGACTGGGCTCATAAGCCGGATTTGTTAATTGTTTTAGACGAAGCTTATCATGAATACGTTCGTCACCAAGCGTATCGC
Organism: Bdellovibrio sp.; assembly: GCA_020720425.1. Classification (GTDB taxonomy): domain Bacteria; phylum Bdellovibrionota; class Bdellovibrionia; order Bdellovibrionales; family Bdellovibrionaceae; genus DYOP01. The sequence goes on from DYOP01000009.1 coordinate 35,258, forward strand.
TCAGGGATTGAACTCAGAAAAAAATATCCCCAACTGATTGTGAGTCGCACGTTTTCGAAGGCCTATGGATTAGCGGGGTTAAGAGTGGGTTATTTTGTGGCTCCCTCTTTTGTTGTTGGATTAATGAATCGAGTGCGAAGACCTTTTAATATAAATATTTTAGCACAGGTTGCCGCTCAAGCCGCACTTGAAGATCAAGATTTTGTGACCCAAAGTGCAATTATGACCTGGTCTGGTCTTGATAGAATTGCCAAAGAGCTTGCTGAATATGGGTTACAATGTTTACCTTCGCAGGGTAACTTTGTTATGATTAATGCAGGAAAACCCATTGCTGAGTTGAACGAGTTTTTTTTAAGGCGTGGGGTGATTATTCGGCCTGTGGATAATTATGGTTTTTTAACTTGGTTTAGGTTAACTATTGGGTTACCAGAACAGATGTCATTGGTTATGAAGTTACTTAAACAGTGGATTGAAGAGGCGGGGCAATGAGTTTTGATCATGTGATAACAATTGATGGGCCTGCGGCCAGTGGTAAAACTTCGGTCAGTCGGGGGCTATCAGCCCAGCTTAACTGGCCGTGGGTAACCACAGGCGCTTTTTATCGGGGGCTAGGCTTTGTGGCTATGGAATTAGGTGTTGATTTAGATGATGAAGGTGCGCTTTCAGATTTGGCGGTCAATCGTTCGGTTTGGACCGTTGCACTGGCGGCAGATAAGACCCAAGTTTTTTTTGGGGATCAGGATGTGACTCACTTAATTCAGCATGAAGATATAGGAGCCCTTGCCTCAAGAGTTTCAAAACTTCCCGCGGTGAGAGAGTCATTACTGTCAGCCCAGCGAGACTGTTTGGTTTATGGAAAAAATAAAGGCGGGGGGCTTATTGCCGAGGGCCGAGATTGTGGTACGGTGGTATTTCCAAAGGCTTTTGCTAAAATTTATTTAACAGCTGACCCGCTTCAAAGAGCCGAACGCAGATCTGCTGAGCAAGGCGCGCAGGTTATAGAGATTTCTCAAAAGCAAAAGCGCCGAGATGAACAAGATTTAAGTCGTAAAATTGCCCCCCTTCAGGTGGCTGATGATGCCTGGATTATTGACTCAACTTTACTTGATTTAGACCAAGTGATTGAACAGGCATTAAGTTATATTTCTAAAAGATATCAAACTTTATTTGGTGAGAATTTAATTAAATGACGATTTCATCCCCTTTTAAAGTTTTGCACTCGCAAGGAAAAGCTCGGCGCGGAGAGCTTAAAACATTTCATGGTAACATACAAACTCCTGTTTTTATGGCGGTTGGGACAAAGGCCACGGTTAAGGCCATGACCCCTGATGAGTTAAAAGATTTAGGGACTCAGATTTTACTGGGTAACACCTATCACCTTCACCTGAGGCCCACTGAAGACTTGATTCAGACGATGGGGGGTTTGCATAAGTTTATGAATTGGGATAGACCCATATTAACTGATAGTGGTGGTTTTCAAGTGTTTTCGCTTTCGGGGCTTCGAAAAATTACCGAAGAGGGCGTGCATTTTAAATCCCATCTCGATGGGGCTCCTCATTTTTTATCGCCTGAAACAAGTATGCAGATTCAAATAAAATTAGGTTCTGATATAATTATGGCTTTTGATGAGTGTTTGTCGTATCCGGCAACTCCAAAACAAGTTGAAGAAAATAGTGAGTTGACCTATCGGTGGTTACTACGTTCTAAAGCCGCAATGACCCGTCCCGAAAGTTTACTTTTTGGTATTGCTCAAGGGGGGCTTGATAAAAAATCTCGTATTAAAAGTATTGAGCAAATCACTCAAGTTGATTTGCCTGGTTATGCCTTAGGTGGGCTAAGCGTGGGTGAGCCTATTCATTTGATGCATGAGTTACTGTATCAAGTAACAGAAGCTATGCCGTTTAATAAACCTCGTTACCTTATGGGAGTGGGGACTCCCTTAGATTTGGTTTTAGCCGTTGATGCTGGGATGGACATGTTTGATTGTGTTATGCCAACCCGAGTGGCTCGAAATGGAACCTTGTTTACTTGGCAGGGGAAGGTTTCAATTAAGCGTGAGCAGTATAAGTTAGATGATGGACCTATCGATCGAGCCTGCGGGTGTTATACTTGCCGAAACTATTCGAAATCTTATTTGCGCCATCTTTTTTTATCGGGCGAAATTTTAGGGGCCAGACTTAATACAATTCATAATCTTTATTTTTATATGGATTTGATGGCGCAAATACGAAAGGCCATTGAAGATGATCGTTGGCCGCAATTTAAGCAAGAATGCGTATTAAGATTTTCGGCTCGTAGTAATTAAGTTTTTTTTATTGCTTCTAATCAAAGTAAGTGACGCTTAATCCCAAGCCAGTCGCTTGAGGACTCTTTGTGTTGATTTGTGAGTTAAATAATGAAAGCCTCGTCAATGGTATTTTGTAATTATAATTAAAGAGTAATAAAGTTAATTTATTTAAGTTTTGACCATAAGATAATATGTAAATTAATTATGGTGCCTTAAAAATAGTAACAATATAAAAACTCATTCTTAGGAGGAAACTGATATGAACCCAGCCGCACAACCCTCTATTTTAGAGATGCTTATGCCTTTTGCTTTTATTATGGTTGTTTTTTACTTTTTTATTTTAAGACCTCAAAGTAAAAAACTAAAAGAGCAAGATAATTTTATTAAACAATTGAAAAGGGGCGATAGTGTGTTTACTCAATCCGGAATTTTAGGAGTGATTGATGGCCTAACTGATTTTGTGGTCACACTAGAAATAGCACCCAATGTAAAAATTAAAGTTTTAAGAAAACAAATTGCAGGTCTTGAGTCTTCACTTTTGAAAGATGCTAAAACGGAGAAATCAAAATGAGTCGTATGATTTTAAAGCGCTTTGCTTTTGTTGTTCTGGTTATGTTTTTCTCTGTGTTGTTATTTTTGCCAAACGTAATCCATCTGCCTTCGTGGTGGCCTATGACTAAAAAAGTTAATTATGGTCTCGATATTCAAGGCGGACTTCATTTGGTCATGGGAGTTGACGTACAAAATGCGGTTAAAGAATCAGCCCTTAGGCATGTTAGAGCTTTTGAAGCTGATTTGGCCAAAGAAGGTGTTACCGGTGTAACCATTAAAGTAACAGATCCTGATAAAGGGATTTTTACTTTTGAATCAGAAAATCTAAATAAAGTGACCGAATATTTAGATAAAAACTATGGAACGATTTTATTAAAAAGAGATCAGGTAGATAAGAGTATTTCTTATTCTTATTTAGATGCTTACTTATTAGACTATAAATCAAAAATTATACAGCAATCAGTTGAAACGATTCGAAACCGAATTGATGAGTTTGGTGTGGCTGAGCCCTCAATTCAAGCTCAGGGAGAAAATCGAATTTTAGTTCAGCTCCCTGGGATGGAAGATGCAGAACAGGCAAAAGCATTAGTGCAAACAGCCGCCAAGCTTGATTTTATGCTTGTCGAAGAGCGTTCGCCAGAAGAACTGCTCCAGTGGGTTAAAGAGGCTGAAGAAAAAGGTGGTTACCAGTTTTCAAGTCTAAAATATTCAGAATACATCAGAAAAATTAATGAAGATTTAAAAGATAAGCTGCCTCCTCAGACTCAAATCTATTTTGAAAAATCGGATAATGTAGCCTCTATGGAGGCGGGTCGCTCGCCCTATCTTTTACGTGCAGATACAGGGCTTGACGGCTCAGCACTTGATGATGCCAATGTGACTTTTAATCAATATGGGGCACCTGAGGTTTCTTTAAGATTTAATAGTGCGGGCGCTCAAAAATTTAAAGAGCTTACGCAAAAAAACATTGGTCGCCGGATGGCCGTAGTTTTAGATAAAGTTATTAAGACAGCTCCGAATATTCAAACGGAAATATCAAATGGTCAGGCAGTGATTACCTTGGGCTCGGCTCAAAACCGTGATCAACAAATGGCCGAAGCCAAAATGATTGCAACAAGCTTAAGGGCCGGATCGCTGCCTGCGGCTTTAGAGCAACTCGAAGAGCGCCGAATAGGGCCAACATTAGGTGCTGATGCACTTAAAAATGCTCAAATGGCTGCAATTGTTGGTGGTATATGCGTTATGTTTATTATTATCGTTCGCTATAAAGTCATGGGATTAATTGCATCAATAGGGCTTGCGTTTAACCTTATGCTCATGATTAGTCTTTTATCACTTTTAGGTGGAACTTTAACGTTACCAGGTGTTGCGGGGATTGCTTTATCAGCAGGGGTGGCCGTAGATGCTAACGTACTTATTTTTGAACGTATGCGTGAAGAACTATTAAAGGGAAACTCGTTTACGGTGAGTATTAAAGAGGGCTTTCATCGGGCTCTGTCAGCTATTTTAGATGCCAATATGGTTGTTGCAGCAACATCATTAGTGTTACTTTACTTTGGAACAGGGCCAGTTAGGGGCTTTGCGGTAACATTGTTAACGGGTATTATAACAACGATGTTTACCCAAGTATATGCTACCCAAGTCGTAGTAGAAGCCATTGTTGCTCAAAGAAAAGGTAAAAGTCTTTCTATATAATTTAAAAAGGATATAATTTTATGAGCAAAAATTTAAAAAAAGAAATCGTATCGCCTGAGCATTTTGGAAAAATTGATTTTATAGGTAAAATTGGTCTTTTTGGATCAATATCAGCAATTATGGTTGTTATTTCTCTTTTGTATCTTGGGATTAAAGGGTTACCCTACGGGATTGACTTTGTAGGTGGTTCTGAGATTCAAGTTCAATTTGAGTCACCAGTGCAAATTGAGGATTTTAGGAGTTTAGCAAAAAAAGTTGATTTGCCAAATTTTTCTGTTCAATCCTATGGGGGAGATAAAGATTACTTGGTACGTTTTCAAGTTTCAAATCAAGGAAGTGATGATAAAACCAATCAAGTTCAAAACAGTTTAGTTAGTGACTTTAAAAATCAACTTCAAGATCAGTTCGCTGGGCAAAAGCCTCAAATTGTAAGGGTTGATTCGGTTGGGCCACAGGTAGGATCTGAGCTTAAAAGAAGTGGATTTTTATCTGTGTTTTATAGTTTGTTAATTATTTTAGTTTATGTAGGTTTACGTTTTGACTATAAATATGCGCCAGGAGCTGTGCTTTGCTTGTTTCATGATGCTGTGATTTCGCTGGCTATATTTGCTTTTATGGGCCGTGAAGTTAATGTTCCCGTTGTCGCTGCCGTCTTAACTTTAATTGGTTTTTCGTTAAATGATACGATTGTGGTTTTTGACCGAATTC
>DYOP01000009.1:40599-43610 GCA_020720425.1 Bdellovibrio sp.
TTAACTTTAATTGGTTTTTCGTTAAATGATACGATTGTGGTTTTTGACCGAATTCGCGAAACCGAGCATGTCCAAAAAAAGATTGGCTTTGGTAACGTAATCAATAAGGCCATTAACGAAATGCTTTACAGAACAATCATCACTTCAGGTACAACATTTGTTATGTCTTTGGCTTTATTAATTTTTTCGGGCGGCTCAATTGGTGATATTGCCTTGATTATGACTATGGGTATTTTAATCGGTACTTATTCGTCGATCTATGTGGCCGCTCCCATTGCGCTTTGGTTTGATAAAATGTTTGGCGGAAAAGTGGGCTCTATTTTGCCAAAACCTAAATTTTCTGACTCATCAGTTAAGTAGACTTTTTATATATCAAATTGTACTTAAATCACGATGGGGGGGCGCCCGCCCGCCCGCCCGCTCGCCCCTCGAGCGCGGTAACACTAGTTCTTTCTTTGTTTTAACGCAGTAAATAGTCTAATAGGATAATATAAAGGGTCTTATTGTGAGTGATAAAGTTAAATCTACCGACACGCCTCCTATTCAGAGCCTGCAAACTAACCTCTTGCCCATTAAAATTTGGAACCCTCGTTTTGATAGACGAGTAAGGGGGGGGGAGGCTCAAAATCAATCTCTGATTGATAAATCACTAGCTTCTGCAAATAAATCAAATCGAATTGCTCCTGAGGGATTAGTTGATTTGTTACTAAAATCAAGAGGTATTGACGATAAGTTAGTTATTGAAGCTATTTTAAATCCAAAATTAAAAGATTTAGCTTCGCCTTTTGAGATGCTAGGTATTCAGGCTTCTGTTGAGAGGTTACTTAAGGCTTATCAGACCAACGAAAAAATATGTATTTATGGAGATTTTGATTTAGATGGGACCTGTGGCTTGGCCCTATTGTATAAAGGGTTTAAGGGGCTAGGGTTTAAAAATGTCATTCCTTTTCAGCCATCAAGGTTAAAAGAAGGTTATGGATTTCATGACTGGGTTGTGCAAGAGCTTTATTTGCAAGGGGTTACCCTCATTGTGACCGTAGATGTGGGAGTGACTGCTTTTTTGGCCTGTGAAAAAGCTAAAGAGCTTAAAGTTGATGTTATTATTACCGATCATCATTTGCCCGCAGAAAAAAACCCTGATTGTTACTGCATGGTTAACCCCAATCAAAAGGGGTGTCAGTCGGGTTTAGGTTACTTAAGTGGAGCGGGCGTGGGTTTTTATTTGCTCCGTGCACTTAAAAGATATTTTTTAGAGCATAATGTTGATAGGGCCGCTGACTTTCAGTTGAATGAGGTTTTAGACTTTTTAGTGATTGCGACTATAACTGATATGGTTCCGATGTTGGGGGATAATCGGGCCTTGGTTAGGGCCGGGCTAACTCAACTTCAAAAGACGGTTCACCCGGGTCTTAAAGCTTTGTTAGAGGTAACACAGCTTAGCTCAAAAGTGCTTACCTCATCAGATATTGGTATCAGGCTGGCTCCAAAATTAAACGCCCTATCTCGACTTGAGCTTGGCCTCAGACCAATTGATATTTTATTAGAGCAAGACCCATTGGTTGCCAGAGATCTTATTTTAAAAGTGACTGAGCAAAACAATTTACGAATCGAACTTCAAAGTGAAGGCGAAAAGAAAGCTAGAATATTAATTCAAGATGTTGGCAATCAACCCTTTATTTTTGTATATGATAGAGAGTTTCATCGGGGGGTGATTGGCCTGATTGCCTCAAAACTTTCAAAAGATCTGGGAGTGCCTTGTTTTGTTGGCTCTATCGATGATGCCGGAAAAATTACGGCCAGTGCTAGACTTCCCGCAGGTTACCCTGTTGGGTTAGTGGAGGCTTTACAATCGGCTTCTTCTTTTTTGCATCGATTTGGAGGTCATTTTGCTGCGGCCGGCTTTGAACTTTCAATTGATAACATAACCAATTTTAAAAACAGTCTAGAAATGTTTTATTTAAGTGCGCTTAAAAAAGGTTACCAGACAAATATTAATTATGATTTTGATTTGTATTTAGAAGAAATCACATTAGAGCATTTTCTTTTTCTTGAAAAGGCTGAGCCCTTTGGGCAGGGTTTTGAGCCCCCTGTATTTGGTTTAAATCGTATCAAGCTTAATCGTGTAAAAGAGCTAAAAGGTGGTCATTATAAATTTTTTGTTACCCAAGATACGGGCCGAGATATGGCCAAAAAAGAGCTCGAATTATTAGGGTTTAGTTTAGATCAAGACTCTTTAAAAATAATCAAATCAGGAGATTTTTTTGATCTTCTTGTGGAACTTCAAAAAAACGAGTTTAATGGACGCACCTCTATCCAGGGGAAAATTAGAGATGTGCGCCATTCTAAGTAAATCGTTGTAGGTGAGTTAATTGCAGCCAAATCATATAGAGAAGTTTGGCAATCGAGAAGCTTAATATATCATAGGAACTTTTAATTGCTTTTTAGTAGCAGCGATCAAGGTCAACCTGACTTGATTCTCCATTGACTGTTAAATTAACGGTACCACAATTAGTGGTATAATCAATTTTGTAGCTTGAAGTTTGTGAGCAAGTCCCTTCGGTTGTCCCACTTGTAGGGCAGTTGCAACCCGATGACCAGGTCACGCCGGTACTTGTGAGTGTGCACTCATTACTATTTAGTTTATTAACAACTTTAAAAGAGCCTGTTATAGTACGACCTGATCTTGAAGAGCCGGTGATAGTAACCGGAGAAACTGTGGATGTGGTAAAATTGACCAAAGTTTTTCCGGCTGATGTTACAAATTTGCGGTTAATATTACTACTGGTAAAGCTAAATGTGCCTGTACCGGTTTTTGTTAAAACCTGACTGCCCCCTGTTACCGAGAAATTTGCCCCCCTTGCTCCCGTTATACTAAAATTAGGAACTCGAGTGGCGGTGTCATTATTTGCTGTTAGTCGGCAACTCGAAGCGCCCGTTCCCGCAAAGCTAACATTAATTGTTCCACTCATAGTAGCTGTGCTTGTTCCAAGGCTGCATGAGGCAAAATCTTT
>DYOP01000009.1:43710-48621 GCA_020720425.1 Bdellovibrio sp.
ATCACGCGGCCTAGGTTTAACTTTTTAGATTAGGGTTTATAGTTTTTTATAGTTTTTTTATAGTTTTTTAAAAAGGAAAGGCCACTTAAAATAAAAAACATGAAAAAAGCAAAAATTGAAAAATGAAAAAATCAAGCCTATTGGTTTGAAGACAAAGGAGATAGATTGTGAAATCTTATACAAAAACACCCAATAGGGGTTTAAAGTTAATTAAACGAGCTTTATTGCCTTCGCTTACTTTTTTTAGCTTACAAGCCCTCTCTAATGAAAGGCCCAATCAGTATATCGCGATTAGCTTTGATGGTTCTTATACCTCAGCCATGTGGCAGGCGACGCGTGAAGCGGCTCAAAGCTATGGGGCTAAGGTCACTCATTTTGTGAGCGGAGTAGATTTTTTAATTGGCTCTTCATCAAAAAAAATTCCTCAGTCGACAGATCATATTTATATTCCACCTGGTTACTCGGGCAAAGGGAGGCGTTCTGATATCGGGTTTGGAGGGACAAAATCTATGCTCGAAGAGCGTCTTGCGCAAATCGATAAAAGTATTCAAGCGGGGATGGAAATTGGAAGCCATGCCAATGCCCATTTTGATGGGACCAATTGGAGTGAAAGTGAATGGACCTACGAGTTTAATTGGTTTCATAAATTGTTACTTGAAGTTTTTGAAATAAACCCTATTAGTTCTGCTGAAGTGGGGTTTGATGCCAATCACTGGAAAAACACTTTGCGTTACCAAATGAAAAGCATTCGTTCGCCCTATTTAGGCCGAGGAAAAGGATTATGGCAAACATTAGCTAAAGATAAATGGGAGATTTTGGGGCAATCTGTGGATCATAAATACTTATACGATGCAAGTGATGTGGCCGTGTCACCTTCGGCTTGGCCTGGCCAATCAGCAACAGGAGGTTACTGGTATTTGCGGATGCCGGTGATACCTGTACCAGGGCGAACAAAAGGCGTTCTAGCTATGGATTATAATTTTTATGTGATGCATTCAGATAATCCCAATTCTCCTAAAGATAAACCGGAACAAGCGGCTGAGTTTGAAGAGCAAATGTATCAGGCCTATATAAATTGGTTTTCTCGTAACTACAAGGGTAACAGGGCTCCCATTAATATCGGTCATCATTTTTCGACTTGGAATAAAGGGGCCTATTGGCGAGCGCTTCAAAGATTTATGAAAGATGTCTGTCAGCTACCTGAGGTTAAATGCACTACGGGACGTGAGTTGGTTGAGTTTTTAAATTCAGTAGGGCCCAATAAAGTGAGTCAATATCAAAAGGGTGATTTTGATCGTAGCGGATTACCAGTCATTAACCTAGCATTAGCTGAAAATAATTTTTTAGCAGCTAATCAATCAAAACAAAGCCTCTATGCTTTTCAAGATAATGGATTTGTAAGTTTGCCACATCAAACAGAAATGGTTGCCGGTAACATAAAAAATCGAGAAAGCATAGCAGCTAACGTAGGGGGTTTGGACAGAGGGGTAGAAGGTGAAGAGTCTTATTATTGGGTTGATGAATATGGTCAAATCTACTCTGAAAAACAATTAGACTTACATGAGCTGTCGAGTCGGGGAGTGAGTCAATTAACATTAAAAACTAAAAAAGCTAAAGTTATAAATAATAATCCCCGCAATAAATCAGTAATTCAGGGGCTTAACTCTTTAGCCTCAACTTCGGAAGTGGTATCTCACTGGATTATTGACCAAAGTTTTGATCAGTCAAATCAAGCTCAGCTAAGTGAAAACAATCAATTAGTTCTTAAATCATGGGAGCCCTCAGTCACATTACCTGTAGATTCGGAGTTAGCCCATTTAGAACAGGTAGAAGAAAAGTATTTAAAACCATTAAACTGGTAACAATTAATAGATTTTATAATTATAGACAGCAGTTGTATCGCTATAGACAGCATTTATATCGAGTTAGGGTTAAATGGTAAAATTGAGTTTTTCCGAGGCAAAAGCTGAAACAAGAAAAAATCTAACTTAGCCAATGCCTAGTTTTTTGAGCAGGTCATCAATGTCAGATTGATTCATACGGCCTTGTTCGGGAGACGATTTGACGGCAACACTCGAGCGGTATTCGTTACCAAATTGATCATTGACCCATTTGAGTCTTTCGATAAAAGTTTGGTTAAATAAAAAGTGGCTTTTTTGGCTGTCAGGGTCAAATAGGTTGTTGGTCATATCATCTAATACTTCGGTAGCATCCATTAAAAAAGCAATACAGATATCGTAAAATTCAGCTTTATCTTTGAGTTGAGAAGTTTTATAGCCCACAGCTTTACAAATAGCCGAGTAGTGACCGACTTGCTCTAAAAGGGGTACGTATTCTGAGCTAGACTCTAATCCCATAACTAAGCTTTGCGCTCCGCCCATAATGCGATCAACGAGTTGGCCATATTCTTCAAGTCCAGGGGCCAGTCTTAAATCGCCTTCGCATTGCTCTAAAATAAGGATCATTTTTTTGAGCAAAGAGTGAGCTTCGTTTTTAAAGTCATCAAGTAGTGAGCCATCAAGAGAAGCCATAGAGTAACTCCTTATTAAAAAAATCAAAACTGGACTGGTGGTAGGGGTTTTGATCACTTATTCTGATTTTATATTATTACATAATCTAGAAATTTAATCATGATTGATTTTTTCAGATAAGGAAAGTTTTTTATGAGCTATTCATCCATACGAGTCAGTACGCTAAGGGGAGATCAGCATATCGATTTTGATATTTACGTTAAAATTAATGATAAACATATTTTATATTTAAGGCAGGGAGATAGCTTTGAAGGAGATCGGCTTAAGCGTCTTAAAGAAAAAAAATTAAAAAAAATGTTTATTTTAGCTGATCACGAAGCACGTTACCGTAATTATTTACAATCTAATATTGAGGCGGCTTACGACTCAAAATCAACTAAATCAATTGAAAACAGGTCTCAAATTATTCAAGGAGCCCAGCAGGCCCATGCTGAAGAAGTTATGGATAATCCAGGTGATCAGTTTGCTTATGAGCAAGCAAAATCAGGTATGAGTAAATTTTTTGAATTTTTAGAAACTGAGCAAAAGGCTTTGGCTCATATTCTTAAAATTGAAAATATGGATCAAAGTATTGCCCACCATGGTGTTACTGTGGCAAGTTTATCGCAATCATTGGCCAAAGCCCTAGGAATGGGTGATTCAAAAATGAATCAGCTTATGGGGCTTGGAGCTATGTTACACGATTTAGAACATTTTAATTCGTCCTTGGTTGTAGCCAGACCCCTTTCACAGATGACAGAAGCCGAGTTGAAAATTTATAAAGAGCATCCTCGTTTGGGCGCTCAAAAAGCAGCAGATAAAAAACATTTCGATCAGTTGGTAACACAAATTATTATGCAGCACGAAGAAACGGTTGATGGTAAGGGGTTTCCGCAAGGGTTAGTTGAAGCTAAAATTGATCCTTACGCTTTAGTTGTTGGGTGTACTAACTTTGTTGATCGAATGATCAGTTTTGAGGCTACGCCAAGGCAAGAAGTTTCGAAAAAGTTACTTATTACAGGATTGGGTAAATATCCGTTAGGACACCTTAAAGCTCTTCAGGGGATCCTTAACCAAAACCTGTAACTTATTAAAATATATAAGTTTTTATTTAACTCTTGAGGTGTGTCATAATTGATGTTCTTGACCTCAAATCGTCACAGAGATAGCCCTTAGATATGTTTAGGATGGGGTTGTTTTTAGGAGTTATTTTATCTGCGTTTTTTGGTTCTAAGGCCCAGGGCTTGCAATCATTTTTTGGTACAGTCAAGCGTAACCCTGATGCCAATCAAATATGTGTCTATATAAATGATGGCTCTATTAATAATGGCTCTATTAATAAAAAATATTTACTTCGCTCTTTATATCAGTCGGTAACTTATCAATTAAGTAAATTAGAAGATGGTGATGTAGTTGTGGGCATGGGGGAAATAAAACCTATTTATAATGTGGAGCCTGCGGGTTTTGATTTTCCATTAGATATGATTAAAACTCATTTTTATGAAAGCCAGATTGATGTTTCGAACGTGCGCGCTAAAGAAACTTTGATTTTATCTCAAATAGATTTTGTAGGGGTTCAAAAACTACTGGGCGCATGGAGAGGTAAAAAAGATAAATCGATATTGCTGCATTTTGAGAGCTTTGATAAAGTTAATTTTTTTTATAATAACAATAGCCAATGGTCAGAAAAGCAAATGCGATACTCTTTATCTCCCTCTGAAGATGGAGGGTGGAAAATTTTTATTTCTCATGCCTCCCAAGTTGTTTTAGGTGCGATTCATATTTATCAATCTGATGTTAAAATTTATTGGTTAGACATTGAGCCCTCATTAGCTTATTTGCCCAATACCCCCTTAGAGCTTCAGCGATATTAATCTGCATTTTTTAATGTAAGGAAAACTGTTTATGAAAAGTTTACCTATAAAATGGTACCAATCAAAAAATGATTCGAATGATATAAGATGGGGAGATAAATCTTTTTTAATCGAAAATGACTTAAGCCCGTTACCGCCAGATTTTGAAGGCCTTATCGTTTTAGGTATGCCAGATGATCTTGGTATTGAGCTTAATGGAGGAAGAAAAGGGGCAAGCAGGGCCCCTGATGAAGTAAGAAAGTTTTTCTACAAACTGACGCCTTCTCCTTTGTCTGACTGGAAAGACTTTAAAGTTGCAGATTTTGGAGATTGTCAGGTTTTTAATGATTTACCTAAAACTCATCAAAGTGCATATGATATGAGCTATAAAATGTGGGAGTTTTGTTTAAAAAAAAATGATTTAAAGCTTGGGGTTTTAGAACAATCATCAACTTTTGTTGTCCCGATATTTATTGGAGGAGGGCATGATTTTGCCTATTCAAATTTTGCTCCCTTTTTTGATTTGGTAACATCAGATAATTTAGTCG
>DYOP01000009.1:48721-53644 GCA_020720425.1 Bdellovibrio sp.
TTAAATATTTCATCAGAGAGTCAATTAGGCTCAAAATCCAATACCAGTAGAAAAAAAAATGTAAGTGACACTTATGTTTTTAATTTTGATGCACATTTGGATGTCAGGCCACATGTTAATCAAGCCCATAGTGGGACACCTTTTTATAGGTTACTTCAGTCTTGGTCAAAAGACCAATCAAGTCGTTTTTTTGAGGTGGGAATTCAGCCAAGCTCATGTTCGGTGGATCATGCAAAGTGGTTAACCAACCAGGGGGGGCATATTTTATATCATGATTTGATGATATCCAAATCTGAGAGGTTTGAGAAGTTTAAAAAGTCTGTTACCGAGCAACTTAATAATAACAAAAACAATGATAATGATAATGCTAGTACTAGTACTCGTGCGAATTCTATAAATAATAATAAAAAGGCTTACCGTCGACCTCGGGCCCTAATAAGTATAGATATGGATGTATTTAATAGCGCTCTAATTTTGGGGTGCTCAGCTCCGGCCCCTTTGGGTATGGGTTTAACTGAATTTTTAAATATGTTTCGATTTGTATACGAAAATTTTGATATTTTAGGTATCGGAATTTACGAGCTTAGCCCCCCTTTAGATAGGGAGCATGGGCAAAGTGCGAGGCTAACAGCGGTCTTAATTAATCAAATTTTTACTGAGCTGTGGAACCAAAAAAATAAGCTATAGAAATAGTTATTAGGATGGGGATAGCTGCATAAAGGGCAAAAGGTAACATTTCTTTAATAATAGCATTGGCATTGGCATTGGATGTTTTATTAGTTTTGCTGGGCTTAACATCTGAGCTTTTATGATGATTCGTGTTACTCATGGTGGGGTCTCCTTTTTTTGTAATTATCAATCTTTGGTTAGCCTAGGGTCTAGATAAACTTTATATAGATTATATTAAATCGGGTATTATTTTAAAAGGCAAGTTGTGGATAATGGCCTGCGGGAGGATGCTTTCAGACTCAGTAAGTAATACCAAGAGTGGCAGGGGGCATAGTTATGCAGGATTTAAATTTGTTCGTTGCCTTTTGTTTTAAAACTCTGGAGAGTTAATGACTATGGATATTGTTTATTTTTTAATTGATTTTATTTTGCATTTAGATAAGCACCTCGCTCAAATTATTTTAGAGTATGGGGCTGTTACTTACTTTATACTTTTTATGATTATTTTTGTCGAAACAGGTGTGGTTTTAATGCCCTTTTTACCAGGGGATTCACTTTTATTTGCGGCCGGAGCTTTTGCAGCAATTGGAAGTTTTAATATACTACTTTTAGTTGGTTTACTCATACTGGCTGCTTTTTTAGGGGATTTAGTTAACTATTATTTGGGTAAAAAATTTGGTCTTCACCCATTTGTGGTAAGTAAAATTAAAAAAGAGCATCTAGATAAGACCTATAACTTTTATCATAAATATGGAGCTAAAACGATTATTTTAGCCAGGTTTTTGCCCATTTTTAGAACCTTTGCCCCTTTTGTTGCAGGGATCGGAAAAATGGAATCTAAAAAGTTTATAACCTATAATTTAATTGGCGGACTTACTTGGGTCACAAGTTTTTGTTTTTTAGGCTATTTTTTTGGTAATATGCCGCTTGTAAAAACTAATTTTAGCTTGGTTATTGTTATGATTATTTTTATATCTGTATTGCCTGTTTTTATTGAAATCATTAAACACCGATTGCATCAGTCTAAAATTAATAAATAACTAACTAATTTGTTTTTATATTTTTTAATAATATAAATTATATAGAAACACATTAAATATTTATATAATAGTGCAGTAAAGGTTTTTGTAAATCTTTTGTGTATTGCATGAGAGCTTGTTTAATATTCTATTCAAAGTCAATTTCGCAACTTTTAAGGTGTTCAAAAACTTAAGGTCGAGAGGCTTGGGTATTGTCTATCAATTGGCGTTGTAATATCAACTAAAGTCTGGGTTTAAATATTGGCTCGTACTAATTGAAATTTTAGGTAACATAAGCAGGTATGTTATTTGCAAAATTATTTATAATTTGTTAATGAGATAAGGGGAATAAAATATGACAAAATGGTCTATTAATAAGACAGTTATTACGGCTGTAGTTGTGGCATGCACTTTAGCGGGAGCCGCCTCGATCGGTGTGGCCATGTATTTTAGTAATAAAGAGTTTGTATCGGGATTAATTGATAAAGCAGAAATGGTTCATGGAAGAATAGATGAGGTTGCTTTATATGTTGCTAAGCAAGGTTTTTTAAAAACAGTCAGTGAAAGGCTTGTTAAGCAATATGGACAATTAGAAATGCTACCCAAAGAAGAAAAGGAAGTTGTTCTTAAAGCGTTACCCATTTATGCGGCCATGCAAGTGGCCAGCGCTAATGCCGATAAAGATTTTTATAAATTTCGTGTTTTTGCTGATTCACCACGAAATAAAGATAATGCCATGACCGAAGGTGAGCTAAAAATATATAATATTTTTAAAAATGATCCAAAATTAAAAGATTATATCATTGATCAAGGCGATCTTTTAACTGTGTATCGACCAGTTCGGGTATATAAAGACAAAGGATGTATGACCTGTCATGGCGATCCTGCGACCAGCCCTTGGGGAAATGGAAAAGATATTTTAGGTTATGATATGGAAAACTGGGATGACGGATATTTGCATGGCGTTTTTGCCGTTATTCAAAATAAATCGGAGGTTCATAAAGCTCAGACTGAGGCCGGAAGAGGTGGTAGCACCCCTATAATGGTTGCGGTTATGTTTGTTGTGGCCATGATTTCGGTAGCTATTGTGGCTAAAATTATTGCCAAACCAATTAAAAATTTAATTTCTGGTTTTGAAAGGTTAAAGCATGATGCCGTATCACTTATGGATGCGCAAAAACGAGTTAAAAGCTCATCTCAATCTCTGTCAAGCGCTGTTACCGAGCAGGCAGCGGCGTTAGAAGAAGTTGCCGCATCGATAGAGCAAATTAGTGCCATGGTTTCAAGAAATACCGAAAATGCTCAAAGTGCCGATCAATTTGTTGACGAAGGGGCGCAAAAAAGCCAGCAAGTTCAAGAGACTTCGGGAACCTTAACTTCGGGTATTGGTGAGTTAGGCGGAACTGTTACTGGCATTTTGGATCAGGTTAGACAAGGTAATGATCAGATGTCAGAAATTGCCAGGTTGATTGGCGAAATTGCTGGTAAAACAAAAGTCATAAATGAAATTGCTTTTCAAACTAAAATTTTATCATTTAATGCGTCTGTCGAAGCCGCCCGTGCCGGTGAGCACGGCAAAGGTTTTGCCGTTGTGGCCGAAGAAGTGGGTAACCTTGCCGAGATGAGTGGGGCTTCGGCTAAAGAAATTTCTGAGATGTTAGGTGATAGTGTTAAAAAGGTAAAAGAGATTATTGAAAATTGGCAGACTCAGTCTGAACAAATGACCCAACAGGCTAATGAAAAAGTTCAAGGTGGTATCGATTTGACGGAGCAGACATCGCAAGCTTTAGGTGAAATTACAGAGGTTGTGACTCGCATCCAAGAAATGGTAAAACAAATTGCAGAAGCTTCAAGAGAGCAAGCAGTAGGGGTTAGTGAAATTAATAAGGCCATCAGTGAAATGAGTACGACAACTCAGCTTAATGCGAGTTCATCGCAGGCTTTAAGTTCTGAATCCGAAAAGCTTGGCAAACTAGCAGAGCACCTTGATCAAACCGTTCAAGAACTGTCTCTGGTTGTATCGGGCAGCAAGTCCTAGTTGGTTTTAAAACAATTTAAAAGGCAACCAATTAAAAGTTTAATTGGTTAGAAAAGTAGCTATAACTAAAATCATTTGGGTTATAGCTATTAAGTCTTTGGTCAAAGATTTGCCCTAAAGGATACATTAAATAATTTTCATTTTGCCCTGTGCTGGGAGCTAAAGAAAAATCACGTCCTGAATTAAAATAGATCCACTGCGGGTAACTGTTACCAAAAAAATATTTTTGGCAATCTGTAAAACGAGAGTCAGAGAGAGACAGGTTTTCGTTTAAAGCTACGCTTAAAACATCACCCGGATCTATAGTGACCCATCCTTTATGGTTGCTCCAAAACTGAATTTTGCAATGTTGAGATTCAGACACAAGGCCCACTTTGCCAAGCTTTGAGTTAAAGGGGTGATCTCCCACTCTTAAACCAAATAGCTCACGAGCGGGTATGTTGGCAGATCTTAAAAGGGCCGTTGTTACAGAAGAAATATCTACGCATCTTCCGCAAATATGATTATCTAATAAAGACTCTTTAACATTTCCAATGCCGCACCCGATTTGATTGGGATCTCTCTGCCCATGCTGGGTTACCCATTTGTAAATAGCCCAGGCTTTATTAAGCGTATCGGTCAGGCCATGAGTTATTTGATTGGCTCTTTCAAGGACAATGCCATCAGTTGGTACATGAGGGCGTGGTAAAAGGTAAAATTTTAACTCATCCTCCGAAGGCCTTACTGAGCTTGATATGAGCTGAGTATTTATTGATTGGGGGTGAGTTATAATATTATAGTTTTGCTCTGTTAGTTCAATTTTCCAGTTTAATTTGCAAAAAGCTTGGTTGTTTAAAGTGTTATTATTTATTTTAGCGCCAGCTATCGAGTCAGGCATTATTTTTTTATTGCGAGAAGGCTCCCATTTAAAATAAGCATAGGGGAAATTATATTCAGGTTGTAAAAAATACTGAATCTGATTTGCATTATGTTCATAGCTAAACTGTTGCACTTCCTGAAAATCGTTTTTATTTTCAGGAAGTGGTAACCATAGCTCGATAGGGTCATTAGTTGATAATTCTTTTTGAAAATTAAATTCGATATTATAAATTTTTTTAACTAATTCAGTATTCATAGAAATTGATAATCCTCACATTAAGTTAGTAAATAGAGCTTTCAAAAAATCAAAGCTATCACTTGAGCTCATCATGGGCAAAT
>DYOP01000057.1 GCA_020720425.1 Bdellovibrio sp.
ATGGTAACGCCCATGGTAATGTCCATGCTAAAGCTAATGTCCATGCTAAAGCTAATGCCAACTTAAAAGATAATTCAAAAGTAAAAAGCAACTCTAATTTAAAAGGCAACCCTAAATTAGAATACAATTTGAGTTTAAATAATAAAGTGCCCTCTGATAATAAATTTATATCAGATAACAAATCTCAATCTATTAAATTTGCTCATGGTTTTTCGCTAATTTCAGAAGAGTATAAAAACATTTCGTTCTATGAGAAAATGAAAAACCAACTTAATCATTTAAGCCCTCAAAAGCCATTACTCATATCAAGCAAGGACGGGCATACGATATGGGTTAATCAAGCTCTTATTTTGTGGCTATTTAACAGTCACAAAACAAGTGGTTGGTTGCCGTCAGAGTTGAGTGACTTTGTGCCCACAGATAGTGAGGGTAATACATATGGTGTATTTTACGAGAAAGCCCTATTTTGGCTCTGGGATCAGTGTTTTAAAAAAATGCCGGTAGCAGATATTGAACACTATTTATTAGCGGCCCAAGATTCGTATTTGGAAAATGGCTTTACTCATGTCAGAGACATGTCAGGCACCAGTTACCAATGGGAAGCCCTTAAAAATTTGGTCAATCAGAAAAAGTGGAATTTATTTTTAGAAGAAAATTTTGAGATTCATAATATAAATCAGCTCGAAGGGGTTTTAAAATATATTAAAGATAATCAGCCTAGCAGTCTCAAACAGAAGGTTCTGCACAGCGAAAGCAATGAAAATATTGAGGATATTTACAGCATTCAGCACAATCAGTCCAAGGTTACTAAAGATCAAATTCGAATAAAAGGGATTAAAATTTATTTAGATGGTACTTTGACTCAGCAAACAGCAGCCGTTACCCACAATAAAAGTTGTCGTCATGCCCCATCTCTTTTATGGCCCGAATCAGACTTAGCTCAGCTTTTTCAAACCGTATGGGGGCTGGGACTTGAAGTCAGTGTACATGCTATTGGTGATCAGGCCCTTGAGTTACTCACTCAAGTGAGTCAAAAAATTGCAAAAAAATTTCCCCTAGGGGTTATAAATATCGAACATGCTCTTGTGGCCAATCAGGAGCTGATGAGGGCTTGGTCAAGTTACCCTATAGTTTTGCACTTTCAGCCATCACACTGGCCAAGTGATTTTAAAAACGCACAAAACTGGTGGCCCAAAAATTTAAAGGCCCAGTTTTATCCATTTGAACAAGCCAGGCGCTTGGGTCTGACTTATTATTTTGGGAGCGATGCCCCCATATCCCCCCCTGGGCTTAAAAAAACCTACCAGGCTTTAAAAAAAATAAACAAGCAGGCCTATAAACAAAAAAAGAAAGCAGTAAAAACTCATGCTTATAAAGGCTTATGGTGGGCCCCTCACTCTCATCCCGACCCCGATTGGGGGGGGGAATGTTATACAATTATTAAGCTAAAACCATTTAAGATAGTAAAAGTACAGACATCCAGTCCCAGTTGATAACTCCAAACAGTTCTGATAGTCTTTGTTTTATGGATGATGGTTATTCGGGCAGGCCAAATGGGTTTGCACAAAAAAAGCTAAATAAAAAAAAGCTAAATGGATTATTTTTAAATATTTCAATTTCGTTTATAAAAGAAATTAAAAAAGACTGGTTTATGCTTTTGTCAGGCTTTAAAAAAGGGGTCTATAAAAAGGGGGCCTATAAAAAAGATAATTTATATTTTAATCCCGTCTTGAATAATAAAAATTATCAATTTAGCGCTCAAGAATTAAGCCTAAAAAAACGGATCATAAATCAAAAAATTGAGAAGCTTCAATCTCAGATCGAAGGCTTAAATCAGCCTGTTACCCTGGGCCAAGTCGATGCCCTAAAAATTCAACACGAAGTTGATCAGCTTTTAACCGAAGGGCAAAAACTAGCCTTAGAGTTAGAAAAAGTTAACGAAATTTTAAAGTCCCAGCGGTCTCAAAACTAGGTCACTCTTTTTACAAATTCTGCGTCGACAAAACAGAATCGGCAATGCTATCTGCGAGGGCAAAAAAGCTTTGAGCTTCGGGGCTTGAGGGGGCCGCCTCGACTATGGGGATTCCGGCTTCACTGGTTTTGCCAATCATGGGGTTAAATGCAATTTCCCCTAAAAGCTTAAGATTGTGGGCCTTGGCAAATTGGTTTAAATCGCCTTTCGGAAACAGCTCCATTTTTTGGCCATCAACAGGGTTAAGCATATAGGCCATATTTTCAACAAGGCCCAGCACAGGCACACTGACCCTTTTCCACATATCAACAGCCTTTTTGACATCGGCTAAGGCAATATTTTGAGGTGTGGTAACACAAATAGCGGTTGTAATGGGTACTTTTTGAGCCAAAGTGAGCTGTACATCCCCTGTTCCGGGGGGCAGGTCAACGATTAAAAAATCAAGCTCTCCCCAGGTAACATCTCTTAAAAATTGGTCCATAGCCTTGTAAAGCATAGGGCCGCGCCAAACGACGGCG
Organism: Bdellovibrio sp.; assembly: GCA_020720425.1. GTDB lineage: Bacteria > Bdellovibrionota > Bdellovibrionia > Bdellovibrionales > Bdellovibrionaceae > DYOP01. The sequence goes on from DYOP01000057.1 coordinate 2,491, forward strand.
GCTTCTTCGTCTATCAAATGACCCATGCTGATCATGGGAATCCCGTAACGCTTAATGGGTAGCAGTTTTTGGGTTTCGGTAATCCCCGGTTTTTGCCCTAAAGTTCCACTCATTCGAGGTAGGCTAGGGCCATAGATATCAGCATCCATAAGTCCGACACTGTATTTTTTAGAAAGAGCTAGAGCTAAATTAATTGAGACGGTTGATTTGCCGACTCCGCCTTTTCCGGAAGAAACGGCAATAATATTTTTTACGCCAGCAATTTTTGTTTGAGAGTCAAAGGGGTTGGGTGATGACATAGGGCCTCGCAATTGTTGTTTTAAATTTTAAAAAACTTATGGTAACTTTTTAAAGGGTAACATGTTCTTAACGCTTTTAAGAGTACCAATAAATGTGTTAAAATGTGTTAAAATATTTTTAAGTAATAAATTTAACATAAATCGAGATAGTCTATTTATGCATTTTAGCCAAGAGCAATTTATTTTAAGCATTATTGTGTTAGGCATTATATTTATTTTGTTATTTAAAATAAAATCCTCAGCGCCGTCAAAAATTCAATTGAAACATGCGGATAGATATAAAAATGCAGTTATAAAAAAGGAAATTCCTTCGGGAGCAGAAAATTCAAAATTATCGCCAATTATGTTAGACCCTGCCACTCAACACATTTTGCAAGAAGGTATAAAGGGGCAAAAAAATCTAAACATTATGTTTATGTATAATGGTCATAGTTTTGATGCCTATGAGATTTTAGGGCTTCCCGCTGGGGCTGGCCTAAGTCAAATAGAAAAGGCTCACAAAGAGCTAACGCTTAAGCATAAGGGGCAGTTACCCATCTTGGTCGGTTTAGCCTATCAAGCTCTTAAATCTAAACTCCTCAATTAACATAAAAAAATTATTCGGGTTTTTGATGTTTTATGACTTTTAAATAATTGAGTGCCTGAATGACCATAGGATCATTTTCAGGAGAAGGCTTGTTACCCGTCTCGGTATCACTTAAGTTTTGTTCAGCCGTAGTGTTTTCAGTCGGGCTGGCCTTAAGATGATTTTTAATGTCTTTTTCGCGAACGGTAAAAGTTTCAGCAGGGCTTGACGATTTTTGAGTGGCGATAAATGAGGTTTCATCAAAGATAAGATCAGGATTTATCCCCTCGGCCTGAATCGAGCGGCCACTGGGCGTATAGTACCTCGCAATGGTTAGCTTAAGAGCTGATCCGTCACCGAGTTTTATGATGGATTGAACCGAGCCTTTTCCAAAAGTTTTTGTACCCATAAGTAACGCTCTTTTGTGGTCTTGCAAGGCTCCGGCAACAATTTCACTGGCACTGGCTGAGCCTGCATCGACCAAAATAATTAAAGGTATATCTAAATATTTTGAGCGAGACGTGGTTAAGGTTACTTCTTTGCTAGCAGGGTCGCGGCCCATGGTAGAAACAATAATTTTTTTCTCAGGCAAAAATAAATCACTCACTTTAATGGCCTGATCTAAAAGGCCACCCGGATTTTTTCGTAAATCTAAAACAATTCCTTGGAGTGGGGTGGAGTTATTGTGGGTAACACTATGTAGGGCTTTTTCTAAAAGATCAGAAGTGTTTTCGATAAAACTTGTAATTTTAATATAGAGGTAACCATTATCGAGCTGTTTGGCTTTAACGGATTTAATTTTTACACTGGCTCTTATAATTGAAAAATCTAAAGTGGACTCTTTTCCGTTTTCGGATCTTAAAATTTTAAGATCTACTTTTTCTCCTCTGCGGCCTTTTAAAAGCTTAGAGGCGTCAACCAGATTAAAGCCCTTGGTGCTTTGATTATTGATAAATAAAACTTTATCTTGAGCTTTGATTCCGGCGTTCCATGCGGGCGTATCTTCGATAGGGCTTATAATGGTTAGTTGACCATTTTGAATTGAAATTTCAATGCCGAGGCCACCAAACTCGCCGCTGGTTTCGTTTTCAAAATCCTTAAACACTTCTGTAGAAAGAAACGAACTATGAGGATCAAGCTCCCTAAGCATTCCTTTAATGGCTCCGGTGACAAGCTTTTTTATATCAATTTGATCAACATAATTATTTTCAATAATATTTAATACGCGGGCAAATACCTGAAGCTCAGAGTATCTATGCTCATCTTGGCTAAAAACAGTTGCGCTCGCAAAAAAAATAAAAACCAATCCGGCAGCCCAACTATAATATTTTTTCATTGGTAGATCCTTTCGAAAGTAACAGGTTAAGTGGTATTTGACGTTGATTATAAAAAAATTGAACCCAGTAGTAGTAGGAGGAGGGGGGGGCGGCGGCGGCGGAGGAGGAGGAGTTAGGGTTATCGCTCATTGGTGCGCTATTGGCCGCAGAGGGATTGGTTGTGGTTGAGTCAAGGGCCGAGGTTGTAAGCGGCATACCCGTTGTGACGGGGTCTGAAATTTTAAGAGCAGAAGGGGGCAGGCCTAAATAAACCGAGTAAAAATTATTATCATGGTTAACAACCAAAGTTTGGCCAAAATAAGGATGAGTAAATTTTTCGGTAACATGTCCGCTGAGTAAAGCCTGAGGGGGGAGGCCTTTAACCTGCCAGCTTAAGCTGTCTTTAAGTAGATGCAATTTAAGTGATTTAAGCTGCTCTGAAAAGCGATTAAACTCTTGGGGCGTTAGGCTAGCTTTAAGCTTTTCTATTAAAGATGCGCGAGTCACAGGGGGAGGTGTGTGTTTTACAATTTCATGCAGCTCATCGCTCAGATTTTGTTCAATTTTTAATAGGTATGCTTTTCGTTTGTCATGCTCAAGACTCAGGGTGTTTATCTTGTCCTTATTTGTGCTCACTTTTTTAAGCTGATGGCTGAGATGGCCCAACAAAAGATCGTGATATTTGCTTTGGGTGGAGTGTTTATTTTGATCGCCATGGTCAGACAATAATGAGTTTTTGAGTTCAAGTTTAATTTTATTAAGTTTAATGATCAGCTGAACCATTGATTTTTTATATAATACCGTTTGCTCAGAAAGCTCACTTATTTGGCTTTTATGTATGTTTAAATAGTTTTTAATAAGATTAATTTCGTTTCGAATTTTTTGAGTGCGATTATAAAGTTCTAATTCATAGGGAGTTGAGAACGTTTTATTGGGATTGGTTTGGGGATAAGCTTGGGGATTAGCTTTATTGGCATAGGCCATTTGATTAGAAAAAACTAAGGCAGAGGCAACTAAGGGAAATAAGTATTTTGCTAAATTTATATTTCTTACCAGTTTAAACGAAAGCCCGAGGGTTAAAAAAATAATTAGAGTTAAAAGGGCTGCCCAGGCCGCAAAAATTATTTGAGAACTCGGTAACTCTAAGGGAGGTATAAATTGGCTAATTTGGTCAAGCTCACCTAAGTGAAAATTCGTAAGATTAATAAATTTATTAATTGCTAAAAAAGAAACAAAAAACGAAATCGTATGGACAATAAAGACAAAAATAAGGTGAGGGAGGATTATTAAAAAAGAAGGCGCGCCCATAGTTTTAAATAAAGCAATTGTTGGAGTGTTGATTTTAATTGTGCTGCTAATAACTAAAGTTAAAAGTCCTAAAACAGAAAGATATAAAAAAAGCTGCATAACTAGAGAGGATTGATTTAAAAAAAAGGCAAATTGAGATATTTTTGAGTAGGTACTATGGGGATATATAACATCATCAATTTCGACTCGCCCAGAAAGCTCATTTAAAAAGCTAACGGCTTTAGAAAAATCAGTTGCTAGCACTTCAAACGAGGCAGAAAAAGGTAATTGGTTAAGCATATCCTCGTTGCCGTTTAAATCGTTGAGGCTTGATAAGCCCTTTAGCCATTCTTGTTTAGTAAATAGTGTGGATTGTATTAACAAGGGAGAATTTGAAATTTTATTAATTAAAAATTGAACGTCATCTAAGGTTTGATCTTGTTTAAAAATCACAGAAGCGTTTATTTTTTGGCTGTTACTATTGAGTGTTACTTGAAGGTGACCATTTGCAATAATAAAAAATGATATAAAAGAATATAAAACAGAAGATAAAAATAAGGCGATGAGGCCCTGTTTTTTAAAAAGATAACCCACTTCTCGAGTTAAATGGTGCCAGTACATTCTGTTTCCTTTTGATGCTGGGTCACATGACCGCCGCTAATAGTAATAACACGAGACGGAAATTTTTTTATCATTTCAAGATTATGGGTCGAAATTAAAACCGTCGTTCCTTTGCTTTGAAGTGAGGATAAAATTGCAAAGATTAGTTCACTGGTTTGGGGATCAAGGCTTCCGGTTGGCTCATCAGCTATAACAAGGGCCGGGTTATTGATAAGGGCTCTGGCTATGGCAATTCGCTGTTTTTCTCCGCCTGAGAGTTGATTGGGGTATTTATCAATCAACGGATCTAACTTAAGAGAGTGAATCAAATTTTCAACTCGATTTGAAATTTCAACTTTTGAAAAGCTCGAAAATATCAGGGGAAGACAAATATTATTGTAAACGTTAACATGCTCAAGCAGCCTAAAATCCTGAAAAATAACGCCTATTTTTTTTCTGAGGGGTAACAGTTTTGAGGGGCTAGATAGGCTCATGTTATGGTTTAAAACCTCAACATGGCCTGAGTCGGCCCTGTCAAAGCCATTAATAATATTAAAAAGAGTGGTTTTTCCGGCGCCCGAGGGGCCGATAAGATAAACAAGCTCAGCTTGAGCAATGTCAAAAGTAACATTGGCAAGAGCGTGGGTGGGCCCAGGGTAGGTTTTATAAACATGAGCAAGTTTTATCATGATTTATAGGGTAGCATTAAATGGGGATATTATCCTAGCATGTGATTTGTGATCTGGTCTAAGATGCGGTAGTGTTGGTTTTTAAGAGCAAGGGATAAAACATTAGGTTCAAAATTTTGGGTTAAAAGAACTTCAGAGTAGTGGGTTTTAAAAGTTTTAATTACGGCCCCTTGTTTAAAAATGCGAGTCACCAAATAGGGATTGTTTTGTCCCCAGTCTTCGGTCTGGATATGGTAACTTTGCCCTTTAACGGTAATGTCTGAGTTAAAACCTTGTAACATACGAATTTGATTAAGCCATTTCTATGATTTCTTTAGTTAAATTTCGAATGCCCGTATAAACTTCAAAAGCATTTGTGTTTTCGCACATATAAGCCGGAGCCGAAACCACCTTGTTGAGTCGGTCACTAATAAAATCATAAGCGGGGCACCTTTCCACCCGGGCTCCCGTTTTTTGAACTGCCTGAGCTGTTTTTAGGTCGTCTCCGCAAGTAACAGTCAAATCGTGTTTGCCAAGAACCCTAGCCACAATGGCTGGGGCAATACAAATAGCGCCAATAGGACGGCTCGATTTATGAAAGTTCAAAAGAGCTGATTCAAGTTTGGGATGAACCTGACAGTTTTGCTCAAGCGATGCCCAGTTTGACAAATAGAGAGCCGCTCCCATTCCTCCAGGTAAAATCAGAGCATCAAAACCAGAGTCTGTAAAATCTTCGAGGGAGTTAATTTTTCCGCGAGTGATGCGGGCTGCTTCAAGCATTAAATTTCGAGTCTCGTTACCCATTGGTTTATGAGTTATAAAATCGAGGGGGGTAAAATTTGAATTAGGAGCAAAAAAATCAACCTCGGCTTGAAACTCGGCCAGCGATATAATTAAACTTGTGGCTTCGGTAATTTCAGAGCCATCTTGATTTCCAGAGCCAGCAAGGAATACAGCAATTTTTTTTTTCATACGGGTATCTTTAGTTACTTTTTATTTTTGGTCAAGGAGTCCGTATCGCTTCCGAAGCGAAAATCTCTAATGTGCTCACACTGCAAAACATTGACTCGTTGCCCACTGTAATCCACTCGTGAGTGAACACAGGCTAAAAGTTGCGAGGCAAAATAAGGAACTTGAGAGCTTGCAATAAATCGGTAACTGGCCCTATCCCCACCACGCGCACTCCAAGTAACTTTATCAAAACTCACTTCTTTTGCTTTAATCCCGTCTTGACAGATTTTAAGATCTAATCCCGAGCAGTTAGCCCGTTTTTTTACAAGTTCAGGTGTTGGGTAATTAATGTCTACAACTTTTAGATTATGGTAAGTCATGCGCTCGGACTCGGCCAAAGGAGCTTTTTGAGATGAATCAGTAGAATCAGTGGATTTAAAAGAAGAAGCTGAAATTTTTAAATTCAGAGCGGAATTGACATTTAAGCTTTGATTTTTAATCAGGCTTTGTCTGTTTTGAATGGCTCCTCCCGAAAGTACTTTTGAGCCAAGGGAGCGGCTAACAATGGCCGATACATCTAAAAGACTGGTCGGTTTTTTTAAGTAGGCTTGGCCTTCGCTTTTTGAGGGTTTCATATAGCCATCAATTTTTTCAGATTCTTCGGTAACAATAGTTAATACATACTGATCAGGCTCCTCTACTTTTTGGGTAATGGTCTCGGCCCTTTGATAAATAATTTCAGGATTGTTACTTTCGATTTGTACTGCTCGCTCGAGGTAAGAAAACTCACCTTTTTTAATTGAATACGCGCTGGGCCCCTCAAGTTTTGAAAAAGCTAATTCGATTTCAGACTTAGGGGTTTCGGGGCCAAAATCCTGCTCTTGGTTGGGCGGGTTAAGGCAGCCTGAGAGTAACAATAAAATAGCGCCGCCGGCCAATTGAAGTTTTAGTTTCATATTGAGTCCCATCCCCAAATCCAAAGGGGAAGCGGGAAATGTTTATTAAGAGCTGATAAATTTTTTGAACTAAAGCCCAAAATGGGTTTTTGTCCAAATAGGTATTGAATGAGTTCGTGCTGAGTTTTGAGTTGCAAAGTCTCGCCATTGACGGTCCACAAGATTTGACCATCATTTAAGGGGCGAAGTTCAAACTGATATAAATCAGGGCTTCGTAGGGCCCTTTCAATTTTTTGTCCAAATAAGGGAATATTTAAAATGTGGATCATCCCTAAATATCCAATATGCGGGGCTAATCCAAGAGAGTTTAAATGGCTAATTAAATTAATAGATTGTGAGCCAACCATAAGGGTCAGGGGTGAATTTGTTTTATTAAAACTCCAGTTGAGTAGGCCAATCATGCCTGTTACCGAGCCCCCCCACTCGTGAATAACGCGGGATAAATCGGCACCCTTGCCTTCGGCGGCATAAGCGACCAGTTGGTTGTTTTTATCCCAAGCTGTATAGAGTTGAGTTTTTGGAATTTTTAAAAATTTTTTGATGTCATCAATCGTTCGATGTGATGTGACCGAGTGTTTATTGTACAGTCTTAAAATGGCAGAGGGGTCAACTTGAGTGGTCAGCTCAAAACGATACTCTTGATTGGGCATGGCCTGATTGGGTATTAAACCTCCAAGAGGTTTATCAATAAAAAAATATTCTTCAAAGCCTGCAAGTTCAAATCCATATTTTCGGTAGTGCTGATGTAAGTCGGTCCACAAAATCGCAAGGTCACAGTCTTGATTGTTGGCCTCCTCTAGGCAGGCCTCAACCGCCTGTGAAGACAGCCCTTGGCCTCTAAAGCTGGGATGAGTTACCACGCTTCCGATGGCGGCAATTTTATATAATAATAAAGGGGTTTTAATTATAATAGGCTTAAGCGCGGCATGGGTAATGGGTTGATCATCTTTATATACAATTTTTAAATTGTGTAAGTTACGGCGCTGAAAAACCTGGGGATATTCGTCTTGAATAGACCAAGAAACGTTGGGCCTTAAGTTCTCATTTAAAAATTCGATCAGTTTGGGTAATTCTTTCTCGGTAGGGGAGCGGGGTATCGCAATATTTTGATTCATAAATATCCTTTTATGGTGTAGGGTCCTAACCAAGCCTTGGTATTATTTAAGAATAGCGAATTTTTAAATGGCGAGGCATAAAATTCAAACAAACATGACCTTTGGAGGGTTTAAAATGGCAGATTTAGCAACAAAATGGCCCGAAAACATTTCTGGAAAATACTTTGTAGACCAAGCATGTATTGCCTGTGATGCTTGTGTATTAGCAGCTCCTGATCACTTTGTAATGGATGAAGACACAGGTCATGCGTTTGTCGGCAAGCAGCCCACAACTCCCTCGGAAATTGCAAGTTGCAAAGAAGCGATGGATAGTTGTCCTGTCGAAGCCATCGGTGATGATGGCGAGTAAGCGTGAGCGCATAATTGAAACACTAAAATTGCTCAAGGGCCTTTATCCGGAGGCCCATTGTGCTTTGTATTTTAAAAATCCTTTTGAGCTTCTTGTGGCAACCATGTTGTCGGCTCAAACCACAGATGAAAGGGTTAACCAAGTTACCCCCCATCTTTTTTCAAAATTTCCAGATCCTGATAGCTTAAGTCAGGCCAAAACAAATCAAGTCGAGCGGTTAATCAATTCAGTTAATTTTTATAAAACAAAAGCCAAACACCTTGTTAGGACCTCTCAGCTTTTAGTCCTAAGGCATAAGGGCCAGGTGCCAACGGAAGTTGCAGAGCTTGTGGCTTTCCCTGGGGTTGGTAAAAAAACGGCAAATGTTGTTTTGGGTAACGCATTTAATATTTCATCAGGAGTTGTGGTTGATACCCATGTGGGGCGTTTGGCTCGCCGGATGGGCTGGAGTGCACATAAAGACCCGATTAAAGTCGAGGAAGATTTAAAAAAATTGATTCCGAAAAGTGATTGGATTTTGGTTTCTCACCTTTTGATATGGCATGGTCGCCAGGTCTGTATGGCCAGAAACCCAAATTGTCAAAACTGTGCCCTTATCGATTTGTGTTTGCGTAAAGATGTGAAATAAAATTATCATTGGGTTATGTTTGCAGCATTTTTTGAAAGCATAAAATTTGTAGCCCATTTGTTACCCGTTTCTTTTTTACGAATATTTTTTGGATATGTCTATTTGCAGCAGGCGATCGAGCACTATGATTTAGGTTGGCTCGATAAACCCGCTCTCAGCCTTTGGCTTAATCAAGCCCTGCTTAAAGCAGAAATTCCGCCTTGGTATGCTTGGCTTATCGAAAATGCAGCTATTCCCTACTGGCAACAAACAACTTTTATAATCATTGGCCTAGAGGCTGCGATTGGGATTTCTTATTTGGTGGGTTATTTAGTTAGGCCCATTGCCCTTATTGGCGCTGGTATGATGCTAGCCCAATTTGCTTTTGTTCCTACATTAGACCAATTGGTTAACTATAAAATATTATTTGTCGTTCACGTATTTTTAGCGTGGATAGGCGCAGGCCGGGTGCTGGGTTTTGATTATTATTTTTATAAAAAACAACGCGGAATTTGGTGGTAACAAATGAGGCATTTGCTCATATTTTTAGGGACAATTTTTTTAGGGCTTTTTATTATATTGGTTTATCGAAATTCGCACTTAAAAAGTGATACAAAACCTGTTTTGCGCGTGTATGCCTCGTCTTCGTTTATTTCGCAATGGGGACCTGGGCCGTGGCTAAAGGCTGAATTCGAAAAAACATGCCAATGCAAAGTTGAATTTCAAGAGTCTATAGATAGTTACCTGATGATTCAAAAAATTAAATCAGAAAGCGTTAGGGGTGTCGATGTTGTCATGGGGTTTGATCAATTTGATCTTGAGCTGGCTCGTCAGTCAGCGGCTTGGAAAAAAGTGGAGCGCCCTTTAGAAGATCAAAAAGACAGTTATGCCTTAAACAAAGTTGGTGATTTTGTACCCTACGATTACAGTTTGGTTTCGTTTGTTCATCGAATATCAGATTTAAGCCCTGCGCCCCAAAGCTTTCAAGATCTCAGCCGTGAAGATCTAAAAAATCAGTTAGTACTTATTGACCCGCGTTCGTCGTCCTTGGGGCTTCAGATGCTACTTTGGCTGGTAACATCTTACGGAGAAGAAAAGGCTTTTGAGTTACTTAAATCCATAAATGAAAATGTTAAAATCTATGCCTCAAGCTGGTCAGGGGCTTATGGCTTATTTAAAGAAAAGCAGGCAGGTCTTGTGCTGAGTTATGTGACCTCGCCCTTATATCATAAAATCGAAGAAAAGGACATGGGCTATAGCGCGGCCGCTTTTAAGGAAGGGCATCCCTTGCAAATTGAATATGCAGGCATTCCCGAGGCTTGTAAAGAGTGCGAGCTGGCCCAAGAGTTTATCAATCTTGTATTGTCAGAAAATGGTCAAAAAATAATTGTCCAAAAAAATTATATGTTTCCCGTTTTAAAAGATGTTCTTGAAAACTCAATCATAAAAGAAATCCCCCCTTATGAGCGGTTACCAATACCGGCTCCATCAATATCTGAACGAGAAAGATTAATAAAAAAATGGACGCAATTGCGTCGCTCGCAGTAACTTATGATAGATGAGCTACAATGGGCTCTTGCAAATACAATAATCCAATATGCTTATACGTTTGTATTGGCCATTGTTTTAGGAAGTGTCATATTTTTTGGCCTAACAAGCCTCCCTAAAAAATTTCATAATTTAAAATATGTGCTCATGCTACCAACACTTCTTCCGAGTTTATATATTGTAAGTGCGTTTTTGCCCTTAATAAGTCTGATCAATTTTGGATCGATATTTGTCGGTCTAGTTCAAGGGGCGGGCTTATCGGGATTTGTGGCTTTGAGGTTTTTTTCATACTCCGATCAGCACCTGCAGGGGTTAGAAGGGGCTTCAAAGTTAATGGGGGCAACAAAATGGAAATATTATAAAACGGTTTTTTGGCTTTATAGCCCCATTTACAAAGAGGCCGCTATATTAAGTGCAATTTTTTCGGTAACAAGTTTTGCCATTCCTTTTGTTTTTGGAGGCGGGCAATCTAATTTAGAAATTTATATATATGAACAGTTAAAAATGAGCGGGTTATCGACCCCTCTATTTTTGTTATCCCTTGGCCAGTTTATGATTTTAATGATCATAGCTATTTTTTTTCAAGGTTGTGATGGGGAGCAAGTTGGTAATAGGCCACAAGCCGAACTAAATAATAGATATAGGTTTTATTTGCCTCAGGTTTTTGTTTTTGGGTATATAATATTTTATTTAATAAGCTTGGTTTCGGGTTTAGTTAATGCTGATAAATTAATGGCGCTTTTACAGGAGGCTCAATACTTTATAGAAATATCAGAAGCTCTAATTAATTCATTAATCGTTTCGTTTGTTGTTTCGCTGATTACTTTTGCCCTGCTCTTTGGATTAGCTGGTTTTGTTTTTTATAAAAATTATTTAGTGGGATTAAAAATTATTTATTCTCCCAGCACGGCGGTGGTTGGAGTGATGATATGGGCATTTATGTCATATATAAGCGATTGGCCGCTTTATGTTGTAGGGTTACTTGTTATTTTTATGCCCAATTTATTAAAAATGGGATTTATACAAAAGCTTGAATCTTTGAAAAACCAAACAACGCTGGCCCAGCTGTTTGGGGCCTCAAAAATATTTACGCTTAGGCGAATTATTTGGCCACAGATGTTACCAGAAGTTGTTTTTTTATCATCATTGGCCTGGATTTGGTCATTTATGGATTTTTCACTGGCCGCCTTTGTTATTGGTAGGCCCCAGGCCCTTTTGGGCTCAATGGCTCAGAGCTGGGTGAGCTCTTATCATCTTAGCCAAGCGCAAACGCTTATTTCTTTTATGATTTTATTTAGTATAACTATTCTAGGAGCCGTTAACTATGTCGTCAGAAAACATTAAAATTAGCCAACTCAAATATCAAATTGGTAATATAACTCTTAATATTTCGGAATGGCAATTTCCCTCAAACGGGGTAACTGTTTTAAAAGGAGTTAGTGGGAGCGGCAAATCGACATTAATAAAAATTTTATTAGGATTGCTAACCCCTAACAAAGAGTTTTATTGGTCAATTGCAGGTGAGCCCATGCATGTGTTACCACTTGAGAAAAAAAATATCGGTGTGGTTTTTCAAGATTACGAACTGTTTCCACATTTGACGTGTGAAAAAAATATTTCATTTGCGCTTGAAGCTAAAAATATTTCAAATCAAGATCGGGTTACTCACTGGCTTAAAGAGCTTGGCCTTTGGGAGGTCAAAGACCTAAAAGCCACAGCCCTTAGCGGAGGCCAAAAGCAAAGAACGGCGCTAGCCAGGGCCCTTATTTCAAAACCTCGAATGGTGATTATGGATGAGCCATTAAGTGCACTTGATGAGTCAACTCAAAATCAGGCTCGCTTATTTATTAAAGCAATACTTAAAGAGCAAAATATACCAGCGCTAATTGTTACCCATGACGAAAAAGATGTTAAAGTGTTGGCAGATCAGGTGTTTGTTTTAAGCCAAGGAATCATTAATAATGAGTAAAATTGCAGCCCACCTTTTATTTTTTGCGGGAGCGTGTGTCTTATAGTTTATTTAAATGATTTATTTAAATGA
>DYOP01000058.1:0-2708 GCA_020720425.1 Bdellovibrio sp.
AAGTAAATAAAAATTCTAATAAGAATTATTTTTTCAAATGCTTTAAAACACTTTCTTTGATTTGATCAATTTCAAATGGCTTTTTGATAAAATCATCGGCCCCTATTTGATAGGCCCTGGTCACATCAGCTTCACTGGCTTGACCAGAAACAAATATTATAGGAATTTTTTTCATTTCTCGGTGAGATTTTATCATTTCCGCCAATTCAAAGCCATTAATCCAAGGGAGTCCAATATCCATTAAAATTAAATCGGGGGTAACCTCTTCTAAAACTCCCGTTAACTGGGTTCCATCACTGGCCATGCGAACTTCAAATCCTTCGGCCGTAAAAATACGGCTAATGGCCGACTGCATAGTTTCATCATCTTCAATAACAAGTATAACAGGAGGATTTAGTTTTTGCTTTACTTGACGAAAATCGTTAAGCTCAACAACCGGCCCCTCGGTAACACGTTGCCTAGCTAATTTTTCAATTTTTTGAATTAGCTCAATAGCATTAACCTTTTTTTTTCCCATTTTAATTAACCCAAACTTTCGAGCCAACGCTCACAATCGATAGCCGCCATACAACCTGATCCCGCAGCTGTTATGGCTTGTCTATAAACATGATCTTGTACATCACCTGCGGCAAATACACCTTCAATATTTGTATAACTTGAATGAGGCTTTGTAATTAAATATCCCACTTCATTCGTATCTAAAACACCTTTAAACAAATCAGTATTGGGTTTATGTCCAATCGCTAAAAACAAACCTTCAGCTGATAAGTTTTCAAGACCACCTGTTACTACATTTTTTAAAACAAGACCTGTCATATTTTTTGAGTTACCCACAACCTCAATCACTTCACGGTTCCATAGAACTTCGATTTTAGAGTGATTTAAAACTCGGTCTGTCATAATTTTTGAAGCTCTAAACGAGTCTCTTCGATGAATAATAGATACTTTTTTTGCAAAGCGAGTTAAAAACATCGCTTCTTCCATTGCCGTATCTCCGCCACCTACAACCGCAACATCAACATTTCTAAAAAATGCACCATCGCATGTAGCGCAGGCCGAAACCCCGCGATTCATATAAATTCGCTCACTCTCGATACCTAAATATTTAGCACTCGCACCCGTTGAAATAATAATAGACTTCGATAAATAAAGTTCTTTATCGACCCAAACTTTAAAGGGACGAGTTGAAAAATCAACTTTGGTAACATTTTTAGTTAAAAATCGAGTTCCAAATCTTTCAGCCTGTTCGCGAATCGTCTGGATAAGCTCTGGCCCGGTAACTCCTTTCGGAAATCCCGGAAAGTTTTCTACCTCTGTGGTCATCATAAGCTGACCACCTGATTCTTCACCCTCAATCATCAGGGGGGCCAGATTGGCCCTTGCCGTATAAATAGCTGAAGTTAGGCCCGCAGGGCCAGAACCAATAATAATTACATTTTCAATATTTTGTTGAGTCATCTTTACTCCTTTATAATTATATAAATAAATCTCACAAATTTACTAAAATACGTTTTGGTTACGCACTCAGCAACAAAACAATTAGACTCTATGTTTTTTAAATTGTCTACCCCCGCCCTCGTATAGGCTGCAACTGGACATAGCTTTGTATTCGAATTCTTCGATATTTGACTTTTTAAATATCTATTTATGCCGTTTTAAGCATAACTAGATATGAAAGAAGTCTATAAAGTTTGCCTTGCTCCCGTTTAAAATTAGCACTAGTTTATGTGACTTCTATGACTACTTACACAGACAGCTCACGCCTAGATCCTTCACTCCTAGAAACAGTCGACTGGACTCTCTATTTTCCTCATCCCGTTTTGGGTCTTGATGAGGTCGGCAGGGGCTGCTTAGCTGGACCAGTCGTGGCTGCGGGCGCATTATTTACACCAACTCCAAACCCCAAGCTTCAAGTTTGGTATCAATCCTCGTCCCTTATTTTGACTGATAATAAAACTAAAATAGAAATAGAAATAGAAAAAAAAACCAACAATGATCCTAAAAATGAAATTCTAAATGTTACCCAAAAAGACACTCAAAATGTGACGCAAACAGATATTCAAGTGGAGTACTGGGACAAGCTATATGAAGAATTTTTTAATCATTGGAAGCAAAGCCTAGCCCCGCTTTCTAGCTATAGCAAACAACATCAAGAGCTAAATTGGATAAATGCCTCACTCACTGACTCAAAAAAATTATCCGCCCAAAAAAGAAATTTTTTGGTTCCCCTTATCCTTAGTCACTATCAGGTTTGCATAGGACTCTCAAACCTTAGCGAAATTAATTCGATCAATATTTTACAAGCTTCTTTATTAGCCATGAAAAGAGCGGTCCTAACCCACGAACAAATACTTAATCAACCCATGGGACATTTGCTTATTGATGGAAATCAAAAAATTAAAGACTTAGCAAGACCTCAAACCACCCTAATTAAAGGGGATTTAAGGTGTAGTCTTATTTCTGCGGCAAGCATTGTTGCCAAAGTTTTTAGAGATGACTTAATGGATTTTCTAAGTTTAAAAATGCCCCAATATCAATTTGAAAAACATAAAGGTTACCCCAGCCCCCTTCATAAAATGATTTTAAAAAATATTGGGCCAAGCCCTCTTCATAGAATTCATTTTAAAGGCGTTAGCGAATTTAAATAAACCAAAGACGCTTTCGCTAAGAACTTGGGGGAGATCAAAGCTTTTTTCAGCATCGACTTT
>DYOP01000058.1:2808-6697 GCA_020720425.1 Bdellovibrio sp.
TCTAAATTAATCTAAAAATCATCGTCTTCAATTAAACTCGACTCAGAAAAACTTTTAACTTCTTCAATCCCCTGAGTGTCGTCATCATCAAATTCTGACTCATTAAGTGACTCATCAATTTCAAGTTCTGCAATGGTTGATAAAAAGTTTTTTTCGTTTAGTAGATCTTTTCTAAGAACTTCTAAAAATTTATCAGGATAGCGAATGGTTAAATCTTCTATATACTTTTCAAGTTTTCCGTCGATTAAAATTCGTCTTCTAATTTGAATCTTTTTCCATAGTAAAAGATAGTGGTAACGACAATACCCATCAACAACTGATACCTGATCACACTCTTTAACTTTGCAGTAAGGGCGCCCCTCTGCATCGGTTAAAATAAGAGTCGGCTCATCTTGAACCTTGGGCTTTATGATCAGATCGGGCTCAGAATCAACCGGAACTTGCTTTTTAAGCTCAATTGTTTTTTGCGCTTGGGTTTTTTGAGCCATTTGCTTAAGAGCTGAGCGCCCCGCCCCAACAGATGTCGATTTATGAGAAATCTGATTTTTGGATAATACTTTTTTACTCAAAGTAGAAGGGCCAACACTTGAGCTAGGGTGAGCACTCGCCTTACCACCCGCCGCAACCGCCGTTTTAACATGAGCCTTAGAGCTGATTTTAGCCCCATCTTTAGCGTGGGTCTTAGCTGTGTGAGCGGCATGAACGGTCTTTGATTCTTTTGATTTATTAACCACTTCTGCTTTAGATTCACCTACCTTAACTACCACAGGCTTAATAGATTTTTGTTTTGCCGAAGATGATTTTGCTGATAATGGCTTTGCCGATGAGGGCTTAGCAAAATTTGATTTAGAAGAAGAGGTAATCGAACCCCCTTTTAGCTTTACCCCACCAAGCTTATTAACAGTTTTAGGTGCTGCTTTTTGAGCGGCTTTAGTTAATGTTTTAGAGGCTATTTTAGCTGTACCCTTATTGCCCTGCTCTTTAGATTTTTGCTTAGCAAGAGGTTTAGCAATGATCGTTTTACTTTTACTAGAAGATGGTTTTTTTTTACTCATAACCGAATGCTTGTCGAATTTATCTATTAATGTCAATCCAAACGCCTTGCCCCATGACTTCACCTGGTTACGGTCTTAGCTTTTTTATGTCAACCCGACCAACCACACTAAGGAGTTATCCCATGAAAGAAGTTTTTATTTTAAGTGCTCAACGCACACCTGTTGGAAGTTTTTTAGGCCAATTGAGCTCTTTTTCTGCGCCAGCCCTTGGTAGTATTGCAATCAAATCAGCTCTCGAAAAAGCAAACGTCCCTACAGATAAAATTGACGAGTGCATTATGGGCCAAGTTCTGACCTCAGGTAGCGGCCAAGCCCCGGCAAGACAGGCCGCTTTAGGTGCTGGGTTACCCCAATCTGTGGCTTGCCTGACAATTAACAAAGTTTGTGGATCAGGTTTAAAATCAATTATGTTGGCGGCAGATAGTCTTGCGCTTGGAAACACTCAAATCGCCGTTGCCGGCGGGCAAGAGTCTATGTCTCAAGCCCCTTATTTGATGGAGGGCTCAGCCCGCCTAGGTGGTTACCGAATGGGGCACCAAACATTGACTGACTCAATGATTAAAGATGGCCTATGGGACCCTTATAGCAATTGGCATATGGGACAAGCCGCCGAACTCTGTGTTAAAGAATTTAATGTGACCCGCACTCAACAAGATGAGTTTGCCATTGAATCTTATAAAAGAGCCCAAAAAGCCCAACAAGATGGCCTATTTTTAAACGAAATTACACCCATCGAAATTAAAGACAAAAAAGGGAATTTAACAAAAATATTGGCCGATGAAGAGCCCTCCAAAGTTTTGTGGGATAAAATTCCGCAACTTAAACCCGCCTTTGACAAAGAAGGGAGTGTTACCGCAGCCAATGCTTCAAAAATAAATGACGGTGCCGCTGCCTGCGTTTTAGCTACTCAGAGCATAACTCAGACCCTTGGACTTAAACCCTTAGCTCGCCTAGTCAGTCATGCAACCCATGCCCAAGATCCAAAATGGTTTACCACGGCTCCCGCTCAGGCCATTAAAAAAGCTCTTCAAAAAGCTCAACTGACTCCTGATCAGATTGACCTATGGGAAATCAATGAGGCTTTTGCCATTGTTTCGTTAGTCGCCATTAAAGAATTTTCGATCCCTTTAACTAAAGTTAATGTTAATGGCGGAGCCATTGCCATAGGTCACCCCCTCGGAGCCTCGGGAGCTCGAATTTTAACAACCCTTGTTCACGCCCTTAAGCAAAATAATAAACGCTATGGTTTAGCTACTTTATGTATTGGCGGAGGCGAAGCTGTTGCCGTTATTATTGAAAATCTTTGAAACTTTAAAAAAAACATCAAAAGTGAGTCACATTTATGAGTCAAAATAATAAGGTTTATCAAAATGCAGATTTAGCCTGTCACGATATCTTTAATGGCGCGAGCCTTGCCGTTGGCGGGTTTGGCCTTTGCGGAATTCCTGAAAACAGCATTTCTGCTTTACAAAAAATGAGAATCAAAAATCTGACCTGCGTTTCGAATAATGCGGGGGTCGATGACTGGGGCCTTGGGTTACTTATGCAAACCGGGCAAATAAAAAAAATGATCAGCTCTTATGTTGGCGAAAATGCCCTATTTGAAAAGCTTTATATGACAGGACAGCTCGAAGTTGAGTTTGTGCCCCAAGGCACTCTCGCCGAGCGGTTAAGAGCGGGAGGGGCCGGGATTCCGGCTTTTTATACTCCTACAGGGGTAGGAACTCCTATTGCCGAAAATAAAGAAGTTCGCGAATTTAACAATCGTCAATATCTTTTAGAAATGGGTATTACCACTGATTTTGCTCTTGTTAAGGCTTGGAAGGGAGACACCTTTGGTAACCTTATTTATCGCAAAACAGCTCGAAATTTTAACCCTATGGTCGCCACAGCCGGAAAAATAACAATCGCCGAAGTCGAAGAGCTGGTTCCCACAGGCAGCCTTGATCCTGATAGCATTCACACCCCCGGGATTTTTGTTCAACGTATTTATCAAGGATCAGGTTACCAAAAAAGAATTGAACATTTAACTCTTTCAGAAAATTAAACTGAGCTTAATGGTAACCCATAATAAAATTATATATCTAACTTAAACAATTCAAAGAGAGAGGTTTTTATGCCTTTAAATCGCCAGCAAATTGCACAAAGAATGGCCCAAGAAGTTCAAACGGGGTATATTGTAAATTTGGGTATTGGTATCCCATCACTTGTTGCCAACTATGTTCCCAACGAAAAAGGGGTTTATTTTCAAAGTGAAAATGGCCTCTTAGGCCTTGGACCTTTTCCAACTCAGGAGCAAGTTGACCCGGATTTGATCAATGCCGGAAAGCAAACAGTCACTTATCAAAAAGGCGCCAGTTTTTTTTCGTCAGCCGATTCGTTTGCTATGATTCGCGGGGGCCATGTCGATTTAACTATTTTAGGAGCTATGGAAGTCGATACCCAAGGCTCTTTAGCTAACTGGATGATCCCAGGAAAAATGATTAAAGGCATGGGCGGAGCCATGGACCTTGTAGCGGGAGCAAAAAAAGTGATCGTAGCCATGCAGCACACAGATAAAGAGGGTAACAGCAAATTACGAAAAGCTTGCCAGCTACCCCTGACAGGCGTTGGCTGTGTACATAAAGTGGTCACCGATTGGGGCGTTTTTGACATTAAAGACGGGGCTTTTATACTAACTGAGCATGCCCCCGATTTAAATCCACACGAAATCAAAGAAAAAACCGAAGGCTTAGTTATTATTTCTTCTACTTGCAGACCCATGGTTTTTGATGATAAGTAAACCCAAAAAGGAGTTTATTTGTCTTTTGCTCAATCTTGGTATGTTACCACAT
>DYOP01000058.1:6797-9960 GCA_020720425.1 Bdellovibrio sp.
ATGTTACCACATTTTACTATTTTACCGATCTTAATGATTTAGATTTTCACCAATCAAAATGGGAAAATAAAGCTAAAGAACTTAACCTTTTAGGGTTACTCATTTTAGGCCCCGAGGGCTTTAATACGACCTGTTGCGCACCCTCTGAAGAGGCATTAGGGCAATTTAAAAACTGGGTTGTAGAGTCTTATAATTGTCCCCAAATCCACTTTAAAGATTCAATTTCAGCATTGGCCCCCTTTATTCGTTACAAGGTCAAACAACGCCCCGAAATTGTGACCCTTCACACCCCAGAATACCGCCCCAATAACCAACCTTATAAACACCTCTCCCCTGATCAGTGGAATCAGGTTTTAAAAACCGAATCTGATGCCGTTATCATTGATACTCGCAATTGGTATGAGTATCGAATTGGCAGCTTTGAAAGAGCAATCAATCCTAATATTGATAAATTTACTGAATTCCCCGAGTGGTTTGAAAAACAGGGAATCAATAAAGATCAAAAAATTTTAATTTTTTGCACAGGTGGAGTCCGCTGCGAAAAAGGAATTTTCGAACTTCAAGCTCAAGGCTATCAAAATGTTTTTCAGCTTGATGGTGGTATTATCAATTATATTAAAGCCCATCCCCATGATCAGTTTTGGGGAGAGTGCTTTGTTTTTGATCATCGTGTAGCACTTAACCAAAATCTTATGCCTTCAACTCAATACAAACTTTGCCCTCACTGTGGACAACCGGCTGAAGTTGTGCAAACCTGCCAAAGATGTGAGGCCCAATTTTTAATTTGTCCCGACTGTCACAAAGATCTATTTTTGACTCAGGTTTGCTCTAAAAATTGCGCTTATCATTTTAAACTCAATCCCGGAAAAAAGGGACGACAACAACTCCGCCTATGGGAAAAAATGGTGCAACATGTTTGATCAGCTCTCTGAAAGACTTTTGGGTAGCATTAAAAAATTAAAGGGCCAAAAACAGCTCACTGAAAGTAACATTGAAGAGGCCATTAAAGATATACGCCTTAGCTTTCTCGAAGCCGACGTTAATTTTAAAGTTGTGAAATCTTTTATTGATACCGTCAAACAAAAGGCCATAGGCCAAAATGTGATAGGCTCACTCGAACCAGGTCAACAGCTGGTTAAAATCGTACACGACGAATTAGTGGCCACTCTCGGATCAGAAACAAGCCATTTAGATGTCAAAAAAAATCCCTCCTCACTTTTGCTTGTTGGACTCCAAGGGGCCGGAAAAACAACCACTGCGGCTAAATTAGCCCTTTACATTAGACAAAAATTACATAAAAGCGTGGGGCTTGTGCCTTGCGATATCTATCGACCCGCAGCGATCGACCAACTTTTAATTTTAGGAAAATCTAACCAAATTCCTGTTTACCCCTCTCAAGTAACAGATAAACCTGAACGCATTGCCGAGCAAGCCCTTAAATGGCAAATAGAAAACAATTTAGATGTTCTTATTTACGATACCGCAGGCCGCTTACAAATTGATCAACCTTTGATGCAAGAGCTTGAAAAAATTAAATCAATTATAAACCCCCAAGAAATTTTGCTTGTCGCTGACAGCCAGCTTGGTCAACAGTCTGTTCAAGTTGCCGAAGGCTTTCATGGCACGCTTGGCTTAACCGGCTTAATTTTAACTAAAATTGACGGCGATGCTCGGGGCGGAGCGGCTTTGTCGATTCGCCAGGTCACGGGCTTACCCATTAAGTTTTATGGCCAAGGCGAAAAGGTATCGGCCCTTGAAGTATTTCACCCCGATCGACTGGCTAAACGTATTTTAGATATGGGTGATGTTTTAACTCTTGTTGAAAAGGCCCAAGAAGTTATTTCCGAAAAAGAAAGTGCCGCGGCCACTCAAAAACTTTTAAAAAATCAATTTACCCTTGAAGATTTTTTAAAACAAATGCAAATGATGAAAAAAATGGGCGGGATCGAATCTATGCTTAAGTTTTTACCTGGATTTGGGCAAATTAAGCAGCAACTCTCTCAGATGACCCCTCCCGATAAAGAATTAAAAAAAATTGAAGCCATTATTTTATCAATGACAAAGCCTGAAAGGATAGATCCCCTTAAAGTTCTTAATGGGTCAAGACGGCAACGCATTGCCAATGGCTCAGGGACTCAAGTTCAAGACGTTAATCGCCTGATCAAGCAGTTCGAAGAGTCCAAAAAAATGATGTCACAGATGATGAAAATGGGTGGAATGGGCGGAATGGGTGGAATGGGCCTAGGCGGACCTAAGGTTTCTAAAGGTGGCCGAGGTCAAGGTAGATTTTTTTAACTTTTTTCTTGCCATATAGGGCTGTTTACCTTTAAAAATCATCTCTCAATAAAATTGGTTACGAAAAGGATGGTACCATGGTTGTTATTAGATTATCTCGAATTGGACGTAAAAATTTTCCTAAATTTCGTGTAACAGTTTCTGACTCTCGTAGATCAGCTACAAAAAAATTCTTAGAAATTGTTGGCACCTATAGCCCTTTAGCACAAGGAAAAGAGCCAAAAGTTGTGCTAAATCTTGAAAAAATTCAAGCTTGGGTTAGCAAAGGGGCTCAGCCTACTGACCGAGTTAAGCACCTTATGAAGTTGGCTCAGGTTCAGGTTCAGACCCAAACCGAAATAAAACAATAATCTTTACAATTAAGGGGTTATTATGAGCACAGCACAATTAAAAGAGCTTGTCGAATTTATGGCTAAATCGCTTGTTGACTCTCCTGATGATGTTCAAGTTAACGAAGTCGTGGGTGAAAATGCCACCATCGTTGAACTTAAAGTAGCTAAGGCTGATCTTGGAAAAGTGATCGGAAAACAAGGCCGAACGGCTCGCTCTATGAGAACTATTTTATCTGCCGCCTCAACAAAGTTAAACAAACGCAGTGTCCTTGAAATTTTAGAGTAACTCAGTTTTGAACTGGCATCTTGTTGGACAAATAACTAAAGCTCACGGCATAAAAGGTGAGCTTTATTTATTTTTATACGCCAAAACTCAAGATTGGTCTTTTAATAAATCACTCAAAGTCGCTATCAGTTACCAAAATGATACTACAAATTTAAATAAAAACTCAGCTCAAAAAGCTGCGGCCTGTGCTAAGACTTCAGCTACTACAACAAATCTAGCTGCGACTAAAGATATAGCTGCGACTAAAGAT
>DYOP01000058.1:10060-14774 GCA_020720425.1 Bdellovibrio sp.
TAGCTGCGACTAAAGATATAGCTGCGACTAAAGATTTGACTGTGACTACAAATCTGACTTCAGCCCTGGCTGGGGCTTTGATTGATTTTAAATTTTTAACTTTAAAATCAATCAGACCACAGTCGAATGGTTTTATTATCCGAGTTGACGAGGTAACTAGCCGCAATCAGGCCGAAGACTTAGGGCAGCCCTATTTTTTTATCCCCAAAGATCTGCTAATCGCAAAGCCAGGTGATAACTTTTATTTAAATGAGATTTTGTTTTTTGAAGTTTACGATAAAGATCAGCTTTTAGGAACCATCGAAGGCTTTAGCTCAAATGGGCCTCAAGATTTACTTAAGGTTAAAGTGAGTAACCCCTATCACAAAAGCTCAAATGATTTATTTGTTGAAGTCCTTATTCCTTTAATTGATCCCTTTATTAAACAAATTGATCACTCTTTAAAAAAAGTTTTTTTAGAGTTACCCGAAGGCCTGATTCAGGTTCAACTGCCGGGGATATAAAATCATGCCGCTGAATTTTAATTTTATCACAGCCTTTCCGCAAGTTATAGATTCTTATTTTAAAGAGGGTGTTGTGGGGGGGGCTCTAAAAAAAAACCTCTGGAGCTACCAACTTATAGATCTTCGAAAATTTGGTAACGGTGTCCATCATTCAATTGATGACCGCCCTTATTCGGGAAGCGATGGGATGCTGATTACGGCCCCTGTTCTTGAAAAGTCTTTAGCCGCCGTTGGCGTTTTATTGGGTAACACTCAAAACCAAAATTCGGGGCATAAATTAATATATCTTTCGCCCCAAGGAAAAGTCTTTAATCAAAAAATGGCTCTCCAATGGCACAAGCAAACCACTCACTATACTCTAATCTGTGGTCGCTACGGCGGAATTGATCAAAGAGTATTAACCGCCTACCCCGCCATCGAAGAAATTTCGATCGGCGATTATATTATTTCTGGCGGAGAGCTGGCCGCCTGCGTGCTTACGGATACACTGGTAAGACTTATTCCCAATACTCTTGGGCATCACGAAAGCCATATAAACGATAGCTTTTCGGGCCCCTTAGGGCTGCTCGAACCACCTCTATTTACCCGGCCCGCCGTTTGGAACACCCACTCGGTCCCCCCTATTTTACTCTCTGGCGATCACAAACGGGTAGCCCACGCCCAAGAAATGCTCAGTTACTGGGTTACAGTTAAAAAAAGACCTGAAGTCCTTTTAGCTCTTAACCTACCCCCTTCTTTTATTAAAATGGCAGAGCAATTTTATAATCAACTTTCTGAAGAAGATAAAAAATCATTTGGAATTTAATAAGACCTCTTGCATACTTTCAAACAACGAGGTCAACATGCAAAAGCAAGAAGTTTTAGAAACCCTTGAAGCCTTAGATAAAGGCCAGCTCAGAGTGGCCGAACAATCAAGCACCGGTGAATGGATAACCAATACTCATGCCAAGCTTGCCATTTTAGAGTATTTTAAAATTCAAAATATTTTTTCAATTAAAGCCGGTGATCTTGAATTTCAAGATAAAATTCCGATAAAAAAAATAACTCCTGAAATGGGTATTCGAGTTGTGCCTCCTGCGATTATTCGTTATGGCTCTTTTGTTTCTAAAGGCGCTATTTTAATGCCCAGCTTTGTTAACATTGGAGCCTTTGTCGGAGCCGGAAGCATGGTTGACACTTGGGCTACCGTAGGATCTTGCGCCCAAGTCGGAAAAAATGTTCACCTCTCTGGCGGCGTTGGGCTAGGCGGTGTGCTTGAGCCCATTCAAGCTAATCCTGTTATCATTGAAGACAATGCCTTTATCGGATCTCGAGCTATTTTAGTTGAAGGGGTTATTGTCGAACAGGGCGCTGTCATCGGAGCTGGTGTTACCATCACGGCTTCAACAAAAATAATAGATGTGACCGGATCGGTGAGTCATACTTATCAAGGACGTGTCCCCTCTTATTCGGTTGTTATACCGGGTAGCTACTCTAAAAAATTTGCTGCCGGAGAATTTGGGGTTAATTGCGCCCTGATTATCGGAAAACGAAAGGCCTCAACCGATTTAAAAACCTCACTTAATGAGGCTCTTCGTGACTATGACGTCTCAGTTTAAAAATAAAAACTCATTAACTTATAAAAATCCCATGATTGGGATTATCGGCGGAGGCCAACTGGCTCGCATGATGATCTTAGAGGCCCATGCTTTTGGCCTACAAACGTATTTATTTTGTCAATCTCCCGATGAACCTGCCGCTCAGGTTTGCCAAAACATTATTTATCAAGGTGACGACTTTGATAAAAATTTTTTAGTTTTTTTGTCTAAGATTACTCATCTTACTTTTGAAAGTGAATTTTACAACCTACAGCCATTTGAAAAATCTATAAAAAAAAACCAAGTGTTTGTATTTCCCTCGTTAGACAACCTTAAGCGCATTCAATACCGAGATCTTCAAAAAGAATTGCTAAAACAATATCACATTCCGACTTCTGACTTTATTAAAGTAACCCATCCCGATGATTTATATTTAGCCCAAAAGCAACTTGGGCTGCCTTTTGTATTAAAAAAAACCATTGGCGGTTATGATGGCTATGGAACTTTTATTTTAAAAACAAAAAATGATCTAAAAAAATGGTTACTCACTCATTCACTCTCTGAACCCTATATCGCCGAAAAATGGGTTTTGTTTAAACAAGAACTTGCCATCACCTTTATTAGAAGCAAAAAAGGTGATATTTTTTATTATCCCTTAGTTAAATCTTATCAAGTTGATCATCGCTGCGATTGGGTTATTGGCCCCACAGACCATCCTAAGCTTAAACAATTAAGATCAAAAATAATTAAACTCCTAAATGGCGTTGATTACGTAGGGGCCATTACTTTTGAACTTTTCGAATCCGATCAGTTACTTGTTAACGAGATGGCGCCAAGAGTTCATAATACGGCTCACTATACATTAGATGCCTACACTCACTCGCAGTTTTTAATGCATTTATTATCAGGTGTTACCCGATCAACTCTGCCCAAGCCTGTTCAATTATCTCCCTTTTTTGCAATGATAAATTTAATTGGCCCCAAAAAGGGTCAGCTAAAACCTGTTACCCTAAAAGCGGGCTTAGTTCACTGGTATGGCAAAAAAATATCAAAGCCAGGACGCAAAATGGGGCATATTAATTATTTAAAACATTCAAGCCCCAACAATTTATTTAAAAATCTTTTAAAACAAGCCCAAAATGACCGTAAACTGTTTAGATCTTAGTCTTAAACAAATCCATGTTTAAAAGACTTACGTATTGTTTTTATCAATCAGAACAATAAATTTAATTATTTTTGACGTTACCAAAGTCTAATTTTATTGAAAATAAGCTATTTCTAGCCTGTTGTCCCGTCAATAAATTGTCTTGGGTTTCGATAAACCTGTTGTAAGCAAAACAACGGATGAAGGATTCATCCAAGATACTTGGTCAGTATCTTGATGAAAGACAAAAGGAGGTCATACAGAGTCTAAGATTTATCTTAATGACTCTTCAAGGAAGACAAGTTGTAAAACTGGGTTACAGGAGTTAATCCGGTCGTTAATCATCACTTAATTAGCTGTCAGCTAAAAAGTGAAGTTCATTTAATAATAATTAATTTAATATTTAAGGAGTTTAAAATGGGAATGAGAGTAACAACAAATTTGGCTGCAATTAATGCGCAGCGGAACTTAGTAGGAAGTCAAAGATCAATTAACAAAAACATGGGCCAATTGGCTTCGGGATCTCGAATCAATATAGCTGCTGACGATGCCGCAGGTTTGGCTATATCTGAAAGATTAAAGGCCAGTATCCGCTCAGCCAGACAAGCTAATCGTAACGCTAATGATGGTATCTCAATGGTTCAGACAGCAGAAGGCGGACTTAATGAGATCGGAAATATCGTGACCCGTTTAAGAGAGCTAGGCATTCAAGCCGCTTCTGATACCGTAGCCGAAACCGAAAGAAACTTTATCAATAAAGAAGTCGAGCAACTTAAATCTGAAGTGCAACGAATTTCTGTTTCAACGAAATGGGGCACTACTAATTTATTAGATGGTTCAACACCAGCTTTTGATTTTCAAATTGGAATTTTCAATAACGAAGAAGAGGATCGAATCTCTTTTAATAGCTCTGAGAACAATGCTCAGCTTGACTCTCTAGGTTTAGCAAGCATTGATTACACAACTAAAGAGGGAGCTCAAGAAGCTTTGAATTACCTAGATGATGCTCAAAATATGGTTAACGGTTTTCGCGCTAACTTAGGAGCCTTACAGAACCGATTAACATCAACCGTAGACAACTTAGGCGTACTCGAAGAAAATATGTCAGCCGCTAATTCTCGAATTCGCGATACTGATGTTGCTATGGCTTCGTCTGAAATGGTTAGAAATAATATTCTTCTTCAGGCTGGTACAGCAACTTTATCACAAGCCAATCAAGTTAATCAGCTTGCCCTTAAGCTTATAGGTTAAGGGAGTTACAGCATGGGTCCCAGCTCCACTCGGAGCTGGGATTTTTTTTAATTAAAACCTATTTCGCCATTTTTTTATATCCAGATAAACAATGAGTCTAATATTTTGACATTATTATTAATAATCAAAATTTTTAGCTTTCAAAAAAAATCAAATTCTCTGATAAATGTTCACAAAATAGGTCCTTAAAAATTTATATGGATTCTCGAATTTCAAATCTGGTAGCCTAAAAAAGTAAA
>DYOP01000133.1 GCA_020720425.1 Bdellovibrio sp.
TTGCACCAATCCATGCCCGCCCTTCGGGGAAAGACGGAGCGACATGGCGAATTTAGAACTGATTGATGAAATAGTGAATGAGGTTTCGAAGGTAAGAGGAATTGACTTACCTCCTGTCTGTTTAAAAATATTGCTTTTGACCTATTGGATGTATTGCGTTAATACTTATGATGTAAAATATCATAATGAGTTTTTAGGGATGACCATGAGGCTCAATAGCGGGTGTATAATACTTTGCCAAAAAGGAACAGGAAAAAGTTTGTCTTTAAAGATTTTTCGAGAAATTTTCTCCAAAGTCGAAGAAGAGAGAAGTCGGAGATTTGAAGAATCAAGGGAAATGAAAATTGGCAGATACGAAAGAGCCATGATTCCTTTAACTAATGAACAAAAAAAAGAAATTGACGATTTCTACCTTGAGCATGGCAATTCTGTTGTAGAAATTTTTGAAGATACCACTACCGCAAAAAATCTTTGCGATGCTTATGCTAAGTCAAAAAAATATTCAGTAAATAATATTTTGTTTAACATCGACGAAGCGGGGGATAGAATTTTCAAAGAAGCTTTTAGCAAAAACCCTTCCGTAAGCTCAAAGGAGTTTGTAGGAGCTATCAATCAGCTTTTTGATGGCTATTGCGGAATGGGGCAATCTAAGGCTTCAAAAAACGAAGGTATTTCAAGTCAATCAGGAGTTGGTGCTAATTTCATCTTTGCTTCTACTGCTGAGTTCTTAAAAGATTACCATGTTCAGCAAAGGTATGAAAGCAGTTTCGAGGGGGGATTTGCTCGTAGATTGCTTTTTGTTAATTGCCCACCCATTGACCCGCTTAAGACGAGCAGGAAATTTTATAAGCCTGACATAACCAATTTTAAGAAGATAGCAACTAGCATGGTGGACAACTTGCCGAGAGGATTAGAAATGACTTTTACACAAGAGGTCAAAGACATATTGGAAAAAGAAGGTATATGGGGAACAAATATTGACATACCTACGGAGTTTTTGCTCTTAACGTTTTGTACCGCTTTAGCAGCTTGGACAGGAGATACTCAAATACAAGTAAAGCATTGGGATTACATGATGCAAGTGCATAAAGGCATAAAAGCATTGAGCATGGACGTAGTCAAAGAGGATACCACAAATTACGATAGAATTTGCGTTTTCGTTCGGGAATATTTAGAAAAAAATAAAACCAAAAAAAAGGTACCCATTGCTCTTGTTAAAGATTTTTGTTGGCGGAATAAAATGTGTTTCGGTAGCAAGTTTAACGCTTGGTTCAGAGAGTTGCGTAACGATTTCGGCGAGGCTAACTCTAGTAAGTATATTTTAGAAAAAAATCAATTTTACGTTTGGATAGCTGAAAATTTTGCATTTGGGGAGGATTAAAAATGGGCAAAGATTGGACAGGAAATAAAAAATCAACATTCGTAACCTTAGGAGCTAGTAACCACTCAGATGGCGAAAGGGAAGAGAATGACTATTATGCAACAGAACCTCTAGCGGGGGAAGAGCTTTTAAAGCTTGAGCCAAGTCTAGGTAATATTTGGGAATGTGCTTGTGGCGGTGGACATTTAGCAGATGTTTTTGCAAAAAATGGCAAACTTGGCTCTGCTACCGACCTGATTTACAGGGGTTATGGAGTTGGGGACTGTGATTTTTTAGAACAAGAGTGGAGCTGGGAAGGCGACATCGTGACGAACCCGCCATATAAATATGCTCGAGAGTTTGTAGTCAAGGCTTTAGATATAATTCCAGAAGGCAGAAAAGTTTGCATGTTCTTAAAGCTGACGTTTTTAGAGGGGAAGGCTAGAAAAAAAATGTTTGAAAAAATCCCTCCCAAGTTGGTTTATGTTACTAGCTCGAGGCTTAATTGTGCAAAGAGCGGAGATTTTGAAGCCTGTGCCAAAGCTAGTGCCGCAGCTTACGCATGGTTTGTGTGGGAAAAAGGATATAAAGGTGATACTATTTTGAAATGGTTTAATTAGGAGGATTAAAAATGTTATCAATAGACGATGTAAATAGGCTTGAGTCTGAGAATATTAAGAATAAAAAAGAGCTAAGATTCCAAAGGAAAATGGTAGAACTGCTCATGTCTGATGCTATGACGGACGATGATTTTACTTGCGAGTATGATAGAAAATGCTTTTACGATGACTATAAGAACAAAGCACTGAGAAGCTTGGAGCTGGAAGATGGCAATTAAGACAATAAAAAAAGCCAATGAAGATGAGGCTCAAGCTCATATTTGCTCTTGGTGCTTGCAAAATGGACTAATTCCTGTAGCGGTAGTTAATGGCATAAATCTAAACGCTGCCATGTCAATTTTCAAAGAAAATGGGCTTTCGTTGGCAAGGCTAAAAGCAATGAACGCAAAACAAATTGCATTGCTGAAGAAAGAAGGTTTACATTCGGGATTCCCAGATTTACTTATCGTCGGGAATACCTCCTCGAGAGAAAAAATCCTATTTATGGA
>DYOP01000059.1:0-9483 GCA_020720425.1 Bdellovibrio sp.
AGGCCTCAAGCGCATGGATAGCCCAACGCTTGCAGAGGCCATGGATGGCCGTGCCTTAAGGAATACAAATGATTGGCTCAGTGATGATCGGCACAAAGCATTTTCAGCATCCATTTATTAATAAAAATTTATATATGACTATCATCCAGTAAAATACCTCAAAAATTAATTAAATAGCTGATCCCCTAAAACTGGACTCCCCAGTCAGAAGACTAAGCACTAATCTAAAAATATGAAATCTATATTAAATTTATTTATTATTGGCGTCCTTCTTTTTTTAACTCAAAAATCTTATTCGGTAAGAGATGAATTTTTTGACAAACCTAAAGTGGTTGCCGTTGAGCCGAAAATTTACAACCCCAAATACGACCTAACGGGACAGTTTAGCATTTTACCTCTGGATGCATTTTATAAGGGCTACGCACTGGGTGTTAGTTACACTCATTCACAAAGCTCGTCATGGGCATGGGAAGTGGTCAACTTTAATTTAAATTCAAAAAGTGATACAGGCCTTAAGCAAGATTTAATTAGTAACTTTTCAGTTAGACCCCAAGGCATTTTAGATCACATTTCTCTTTACGGTGTGACATCTGCGATATACACCCCGATTTATTCAAAAAATTTACTTTTCAATGAGAAAATACTATATGGATCATTCTCATTTGCCTTGAGCGGGGGATTAGCTAGCTTTTCAGGTGGTGACATGGCCCCCCTTATTGGCGGCGGTTTTATTTTAAGGTCGTTTCATTCAAAAACATATTCTTCAAAATTTGATTTTAGAATTTATAAACACATGGCCAGCGGAAAAAGTTCAGATTTGGTCATGACCCTAACCTATGGATTATCATATGAGTTTGGAGAACACGCTCCATGGAAGTAAACACTCATTTATCTCTTAGTAAAAAACTCATTAAAAAAGTAACCTTAGCTTGTACTGTTACTTTAATTGGAGTCTTAATAAGTCCTCAATCTGAGGCCCAAGTATTTAAAACCATCGATAGCTGGTCTTATATCCCCTTAGACAAGCCCTTTTGGGACCAATCTCAAGAGTTACTAATAAATAAAAGTTGGGATGATTTGTTTAAAAAAACAAATGCTCAAATTAATAAAAATAAAGGCAGCTCACTTCAGGCTGAAGCCTTAATGGTTAAAGCCCAAGCCTGCAAATCCCTTAATTTAAAAGCCTGCACCTATCTTATCTCTCTTGGGTTATTAAAAGAATATCCCAATTCGGCCCCCTCGCTACTGGCACTAACCGAAATTGAAAGTGTGCTTAAAGAAAACAACTTTTATGACAAATCTCTAATTGAGCTAGCCAATAGCGGAATATTTAACGAAATTCCACTTGAGTCATTGCCATTTATTAGCTATCTGACTTTTCAATCCAATCAACTAGCTAATTTAACTCGATTTAGCCTAGCCAACTCGGCAAAAATTAACCCTAAAAGTTTTTGGTACAAAAAATTTAATTACTATTTAACTCTCGAAAAATTAAAAAAGCTTAAAACCGAAGATTCAATTGCAGAACTAGAAAAAATTATAAGTCTGATTCAAGATGAGCCCTATCTTAAAAATCGAGCCCTTATTAATTTAGCAAGACTTCATTTTGAAAATCAAAACTACACTCAAGCGCAAGAGTTTTATACCCAAGTAACACCTGAGTTTAGAGAAGAAAGCCAATTAAGACTTGAGCTGGCTTGGACCTATTACTGGAAACGCCAATATTCAGACGTTCTGGGAATAATTAAAG
The DNA here is from genome assembly GCA_020720425.1 of Bdellovibrio sp. Taxonomy (GTDB): domain Bacteria; phylum Bdellovibrionota; class Bdellovibrionia; order Bdellovibrionales; family Bdellovibrionaceae; genus DYOP01. The sequence goes on from DYOP01000059.1 coordinate 1,751, forward strand.
AACTTAAATCTCCTCATTTAAAACATGAATTTAATCCCGAAGTTTACCTTCTTGAAATGATTACCCTTAGGTCTTTATGCCATTTTGAATCGATCAATGCCGCATTTAAAGAGTATCAAAAAAAATTCAATACCACTTTAGATGCCATAAAAATGCAAAGCAATCTATCAAACAACAAAGATATTGCCTTACTAACAATTAATGACGGGCAAATTAAAAGGCTGACCTATTTAATTTCTGAAATCATTCAAGATATTAACTTTTTAAAGTCTCAAAATGTGATTTCAAAAAACAATGTTTCGGATCTTATTACATTTTTAAATCAAGAAAAGAAATTTTACACCAACCTTGCCGAATTAGCCATCCGAAAGGCTTTAGATGAAAAAGCTAAATACTTTGTTTCAATTTATGAACAGTTACAGTTATTAGATTATTTAGCGGGTATAGATAAAAATAGTCTTAATTTAAATAAACAATCTAATAAGTATACTCCTGTTGAAATTCCGAATACTGATTTTTCGATTTTATATTGGCCTGTCGAAGAAGAATATTGGCTGGATGAAATTAAAAACTTTAAAGTGCTCGTCAACGACCACTGTGGAGCGTACTAATGAAAAATAAACACCTGTTAACAGCCCTAGCATTTATTATTGCTTCTCAACCCTTGGTTGCAAAAAAAGCTACAAAAGTCGCAAGAAAACCAGCTAGTCAAGATGTCGAAAAATTTTTAAGCAGTAAAAAAAATATTGCTGAACTTCAGGATAAATTAAATCGAATTAACTCATCAATTGATGTGACCCGAAACCGAATTAAAAACCAAAAAGATGCTCAATTTGCTCCTGATTTGTTTTTTATGCTCGGAGAACTGTTTCATGATAAATCAGTCATATTAAGCTCAATAAAAAAAGAAAAAAACCCAAATCTTAATGACAGTGATTTAGATTTTACTCAAGAAAAACAATTACTAGGCGATGCGGCTGAACAATTTAAAATCATTGAAGATCGCTACCCCGAGTATGCCAGTATTGACAGAGCAGTTTATACTTTAGCTGTTGAATATAAACTTATGGATGACTCTAAGGCCTCTCTTGAGGCTTTTAAACGCGTGACTCAAAAGTTTCCTAAATCTATTTTTGCTGCTAAGGCTTTTTTAGAAGTTGGTAATTATTTTTATCAAAAACGGGATTTTGCATTTGCCGAAGAAAATTTTTTAAAAGCCGAAGCTCTTGGTTTTGAGCCTGAAAGGTCAGAAGCTCTTTTGAAAATTGGTTTATCTAATATCCAGCTTGAAAAATGGCCCTCCTCGATAAGCGCATTTGAAAAAATTTATAAAAAATCAACCTTAAACAGTTCTGAAACTCAACAAATAGAAATTATCGAACAAGCTCTGATAGGCTCTGTTTGGCCCCTGCTTGAGCTTTCAGGTGCCCAGCTCATGCAAAACAAAGAACGCGCTAACTACTTAACCTATTATAAACTCAATGCCCCCAGCAAGTCTTCGCTACGAAAGGCTTTAATTCGCCTAACCGAAAGAATGGAAATTAAAAAGCGAAGTAAAGAATCCCTAGATATTTACTGGGAAATTTTTAAACTTTCTGATCTGGTTGAAGAAAAAAAATCGGCTTTTGAAAATGCTTATTTAGCCACTAAAAAACTTAAAACTAGCTTCCCGTTTTGGGTATCTAAACCTACAACGGATTTAATAATTAAACTCACATCCCCTCAGGTTGAATCCAAATTTAAGGGTGAACTTGCCAAATATGAAGTCTTATATCGAGACATTTTAACTAGTCATCACAACTTGATTTTAAAAACAAAAAGGCCCGAGGAGTTGGTTCAGCTTGCTGAATCTTACGAAGATTATTTAATGATATACCCTAAATCAAAATTTTCTTCGATTATGCGGCTTAACTTAGCCGAACTTTATTTTTTAGCTGAACAATTTCATAAGGCCGGAAAAAATTATTTAACTGTAGGCACGACACCGACTTCTGAAAAAATTGATAAACAGCAAACGCTTTTGTCATCACTTGAGTCATTTTTAAAAGGTTCTTCTAATTTAAAGTTACCCAATCCTGATCTTATGCAAAATCGAATGGGTTATAAGATGACGGCCCTTGCCTTTAAAAAAGCCTACCCTAACGATAAAAAAGTGACTGATATTTTATTTAACGTAGCTAAAATATCTTATGACGAACAAAATTTTGATATGGCTGAAAAGCAGCTTCTCTCGTTTTTAAAAACCTACCCTCAAACGCCCCAAACAAAAAATGCAGCCCTTTTATACCTTGACTGTTTTTACTTGCGAAACCAGCAAAAAAAGATGGCCTCAGCTGGTAAAATGTTACTTGGCCTACCTTTAGATCAAAGTACCAAAACGAGCATCCAGCAAGCAGTTAATCAGGCTGAACTTAAATCCATTCGCTCGATTGCAGGCGATTTTGGCTCGGCTAATTATGCCAAAAAATTTAGAGAATTTGCTAGAAAAAATAAAAATTCTCAGTTGGGCGAACAAGCCCTCTACGAAGCTGTTTTATCTATGCGGGCTCAGCGAAACCCCATGCTCTATGAACTCGGAGAAGAATATATTAGTAACTACCCACAAAATCCTCGATCAAAAGAACTCTTGCTTTCGATGATCCAACAGTCCTTAAACGAATTTGATTTTTCAAAAGCCGCCAATTATTTATTTTCATTTTCTGAACGATTTAGCCAAGAAGGTCAGTCTCAGGCGTTTGCAGAGCAGGCCGGAATTTTATATGATCTCATCGGAAAATCAAACGAAGCTTATGATGCCTTTGAATTAGCGGGGCAAAGTTCAAAAGGACTTTTAGCCTTAGCCAAACATCAAGATTGGGGCTTGTTATCAAAAAAATCAACACAGGCCAAAGGGCTTTTAGGACAGTACTACCAAGGCTTAGCTCTATATCGCTTAAAACAAGGTGATACCGCTGAGCGGTTACTCGAACAAGTAGCTCGCAGCTCGGGCTCTTCTGACGAAGAAAAACTTGCTGTCGCCCACTCGGCTATTATTTTAGCCGAAAAATATCGCACAATTTTAGCACAAGCTCGTAGTGGCGTTTTTTCGCCTCAAGCGCTTCAAGAAAGATCAACAATATACCAAAAAGTTTATGATTACTCACAGTTAGCTATCGATAGCCAATCGGGATCATGGGTTATCGCAGGTGTTTATAACCAGGCCATGGCTAATCAATTAATGTCTCAGGCCTTAAATGGATTTTCTCCTCCTGCGGGAATTAATCCGGCCCAATTTAAAACCATGATTGGTCAACAGGTTACCACATATAAACAAACTTCAATGCAGCTTTATAAGCAAGGTTACCAGTTGGCCACAGATAGCAAACTGTCAACATATTACGCTATCGGTTGCGCAAATCAGTCAATAGTTACCGAAGCTAAGGATCAACCCCACTATCCTCCCTTTAAATCTGATGCGGGATCAAAAACAATCCTTGCGCAATTATCAAAAAGCTTTTCAAATATAGACATGTTAAAATCTTCTGTTACTGAGCTTATGCAAAAAGGTTACCCTCAATTAGCTATGGGCGTTTTAATTAAAGCGGCTGAGGTGGCTCCGAACGACTCTGAAGTTTACTCACTTCAAGGAGCTGGTTACTTACATTTTCATGACCTAGCTTCGGCGCAAAATCTATTTGAAAAAGCTTTGACAATAAACCCTTCTGACTCAATAGCCCTTTCTGGGCTTTCTGGCCTTTTTGAGCAGTTTGGATATAAAAATCTTTCTCAAAGCTATCGTTCTAAATTCCGAAGTCTAAAAACACAAAACTTGCATCCTTGGATAAGGTAACACCTCGCTATGGATGCTGATAATTCGACGGGACAATTAAAAATTTCGATTAAAAAAAATGGGCAACTCATTAGCGAAAGTGAGTTTAACGAATTTCCCATTATTTTTGGCCGTAATACTGATTGCGAATTAAGCGTTACACAATCTCCTTTTATTTCGAGAATTCATGGGGCCATTGCTTTAAATGGAAATGAAATTACTATTAAAGATCTTGGGTCTTCAAATGGCTTTAAAGTTAACGGGGTCAAACAGCAAGTCTATAGCCAAACAGAGAAGCTAGCCTTTCAAATTGAAGATTTAAGTTTTGAAGTTAGCGTTGTTCAGGCCGAACCCCATCTTAATGAAAACGACAATATCAGCGTGATTCGTGTGGCCCCCCAAAGCCAATCCCATATTTTACTCGATTCACTCAAGTTACCACAAGCGCCAAAGCCTTCGCCAACTTCTAAATCTTCGTCCTCGTCTGTATCCTCTATTTCCTCAGTCTCTGCTCCCGGTCATACGGGGACAAAAGACTCATCAACGCCTAAAGTAACTAACAAAAGCAAAACCTCTGATGAGGGTGTTCATTTTACAGTTGCCCCTTTCTTACATATTGAAACGGTCCCTTCAAACCTTCGCACAACCCAAGCCGTTTTAACTTGGGATGGAGACATTTACAGCGTTCACAATTTTGAAAATGACGAGCCCTTTATTTTAGGTAACAAGGTTACTAACAGCTTATATTTACCTACTGTTACTAAAAATATTGATTTTGGGCTTATGAAATCGCATTCGGCTTATGTCAGACTGTCTAGCCCCGAAAACTGGACCCTCTACAATCATAAAATTGCGATTAGTCAAAATGAGCTCGTTACCAAAAAACGACTCATGCGTGAAAAAAATAAAAACAATCTTCTTATTCAGCTTGATCCCCATGATGTGTTAAGTATTGATTTAGGAAACGGGTTAAATCTTCATTTTAGGTACGTCAAAAGACCTCTCTATTATTTACCAAAAACATTAATCGAAAATAAAGAAGAGGTTAAAAAAGCCCTTTTCGTATCGTTTATCATTCATGCTGTTATTAGTATGGTCGCCCTTTTTTCTGCCCCCAAAGTGGAGGCGCCAAAGATTGCAAATGTACCACCTCGAATAGCTAAACTTCTGGTAAACCCCCCTGTTCAGATCATTGCTACGCCCACACCGACTCCCACTCCCGCACCTACTCCGGAACCCACCCCCGAGCCAACGCCAACACCCAGCCTTAAACCTACGCCAAAGCCCAAAGTTCCTAAAAAAGAAATTATCAAACCTGTCCCTCAAAAAAAGATTTTAGCCCCAAAGCCTATGCAGTTTAAACGCCCCCCACAAAAAGTAAATCCTGAGCCTCAGGTGGCTCCACCGCCTAAAATTACCCCTGAGCAAGAACAAGCCCAGGAGCTCTCAAAGTTATTTGAAACTATGCCTGGCCCGCCCGTTAAAGGCAGTGGTCTTAACAAAGGTGAACCAATTAAAATTAGTAAATCATCTGTTCACGCCTCCGGAATTAAAGTCTCAGGGGTCTCGGTAGCAGATTCTTTAGCGCAAACAAAATCAAGTAACGTTGGCGGCGGCGTTAAAAATGGATTTGATTTAGGCACTTCAAGTGGCGCGATAAAATTTTCAACAAAGGGCCAAGGTGGCGTTGCCGGAAAGCGAAAAGTAGAAGGGGCTGTATTAGGAACACCTTCTATGAATGCTCAAGTGGGAACCCCTCAGGGCCTAGATAATGCTACCATTATGAAAGTCGTTAACACTTATCTTGGAGATGTACAAAGGTGTTACGAAAGAGCTTTATTTGAGGATGGATCATTAAAAGGCCGAATCGAATACGAATGGGATATTATCGGGGCCGGAAGTGTTACCGAGGTCAGAATCATATCTAGCCAAATGGCTAGAAGTGATACCCTTAATAATTGCATAATTAAGGTTTTCAAAAAAATGAAATTTCCTAAATCTAAAAATGGTTTACCGACCACTGCAAAAATCGGCTTCCCATTTGGTCAATAATATGAATACTATTAACTATACAAACTAAAGAGGTTCAAAATGGGTGGCTTTGGAAAAATTTTTATGGATCACTGGTATATCATGGTACCAATTGCAGCCTGCTCGGCTCTTGGGATTGCTATCAGTGTAGAAAAAGCGATTACTTTAAAATCAGCAAGTGCCGTTAACAAAGATGAGCTTATGAAACATATTCAGGCTTATTGTATTCAAGGCCAAGTCCAACAAGCTTTATCTGCTGTTTCTCAAACCAAAGGCCCCCTAGCAAGCATTATCCAAGCGGGACTTATCTCGGTATCAAATGGCCAAGACCCTGAAGAGGTACAAACGGCTATGGATGCCGTAGCCCTAAGAGAAGTTCCCAGGTTAACCCGTTGGATTGACACTTTAAGTGGTCTTGCCAACGTCGCTGTGTTACTCGGTCTTGTTGGAACCGTGTCAGGTATGATCGGAGCCTTTGGAGCGGTGGGTAACCTTCCTCCGGCAGAAAAAGCTAAAGTATTATCATCAAGTATCGCCGAAGCCCTTAACGCTACAGGTTTTGGAATTTTCGTTTCAATTATTCTTTTTGCGGCTTGGACAGGGCTTAACGCTTGGGCCAGCCGAGTAATTGATGATATTCATGAGGCGAGCGTTAACACGCTTAATTTTATGCTAACCAATAAAGAAAAAATTTTTAAAGGTAAAAAAGTCTAATGGCTGGCGGTGGCGGTAATGAGCCCAATTTAACTCCTTTAATTGACTTGTTTTCGGTCTTAATCGTGTTTTTGCTTACGACCGCCGCTTGGACTCAACTTGAAACTTTTCAAATTCAAGTTGAAAAAGAACCAAAATTCAATCCCAGTGCAGATAGTAGCCCACCGCCTCCCGAACCCCCTAAAGAAGAAAAAAAGAAAATTAAACTCACTTTAGATCTTACGGCTAATCAAATTATTGCCAAACAAGATGAAATAGAAACTTTATTTTTTATTCAAGGCGATTCGATTGATCCAAAGCTAAACGATCTTTTGGCAAAATGGAAAGCACAGGCCCCGACAGACCAACAAATTGTTATCAGCGGACAAAAGGGCGCCCAATATAGTCAATTAATTAAACTTTATGATTTAATTAATCTTTCGGGTTGGGAAAATATTGTTATTAGTCCTTACTGATTTTTTGACTCACTTAAAATGAGGCATGTTATAATGAGGGTTTTTTATTATGGATAAAGTTGCAGGTTCTCATCATAGACATATACAAGTACCAGGTTACCATCTTCATCCCAAATATGATCTTCATTTTTTAAGACATTATTTACATATGAAGCATAAAAAAAAGGGCTTTTCTCTGATGCTTGCGCCCATGGTCGATATGATGTCAATTTTAGTTATTTATTTGATCATGAATTTTTCGGCCACAGGAGAAGCCTTTTTTGTGGCCCGAGATATTAAAATTCCACAGGCCACAAAAGGTCGTCCTATGGAATCATTTCCTCTTGTTACCATATTCGAAGAAAAAGTAATTTTCGATGCTCTTGACTCGACGGTCGGAAGCGGTGTTACTTTTTTAGAAGATGTCAATGATGGCCAAAGCTCACAACTGAGAGAAAAATTAAAAGAAATAAAAGACCTACAAAAGCAAATTAATAGCTCAGATGAGTTATCTCAGATTAATATTCAAGCCGACCGAACCCTTGATGTCGAAGCTGTCAAAAAAGTGATGCGAGTTTTAATTGATGAAGGTTGGACGGCTATTAATTTTATTATTGAACCCAAAGAAGGTAATGCCGGTTAGAAGACCGAAGTAAGTTATTAGAAATCATTTTAGAACAAAAATCATTTTGACCAGAAGACAATGGACAGGCCAAAAGCGATTGTTAGGAAAGCCTAACAAAGAG
>DYOP01000059.1:9583-14359 GCA_020720425.1 Bdellovibrio sp.
GACCAGAAGACAATGGACAGGCCAAAAGCGATTGTTAGGAAAGCCTAACAAAGAGTTGTCATATCTTAATCAAACCTTGACATAAAGCTGTTACCATTCAAAATTTATATGTCACAAAGTTATTAGCAAACAAAATCAGTTCTTGAAGTCGCTCATAGCATAAGAACTCTATTGATAAACCATTATTTTACGAATAAGTTAACTTAAGCAAAAACAACCATACAAGACAAAACAATAAGAGGTAAATAGTGGAATCTTTTTTAAAGCTAAACATTAATAACTCGAGACTGGCTAATGCTTTTCTTCTTTTTGCCCTTTTATTTATTGGAGTTCATGTATTTGCCGCAGTTAATACAATTAAAGTTGATGGTTCATCAACCGTGTTTCCTCTAACAGAAGCTGTAGCTGAAGAGTTTCAGACTCATACCAAAGGAAAAGTGCGGGTTACCGTAGGAATTTCTGGCACCGGCGGCGGTTTTAAAAAGTTTTGCCGAGGTGAAACGGATGTTCAAAATGCCTCTCGACCCATTTTAACTTCTGAAATGAAGGACTGTGCAAAAAATAAAATTCGCTATATCGAACTTCCTGTTGCTTTTGATGCCCTTTCGATTGTGACCCACCCAAGTAACACATGGCTAAGTCAAATTACGGTTGCCGAATTAAAAACAATTTGGGAAGCCAGCGCCCAAGGGAAAATTAAATTTTATGATCAAGTTAACTCTAAGTGGCCCCATATACCTATAGCTTTATATGGCCCCGGTCCCGATTCGGGCACTTTTGATTATTTTACCGAAGCGGTTAACCAAAAAGCTAAATCCATTCGCGGGGACTATACCGCCAGTGAAGACGACAATACAATTGTTCAAGGGATCTCTCGAGACAAAGGTGGTCTTGGGTATTTTGGTTTAGCCTATTACGAAGCTAATAAAGATAAAATCAAACTTGTGGCCGTTCAAAAAGATGAAAAATCTAAAGCCGTTTTGCCAAGCCCTCAAAGCGTACAAAATGGAAGTTACCAACCCTTATCACGACCCATTTTTATATACGTTTCAGAAAAATCATTATCTTCAAACAGTGCTGTTTTAGAGTTTTCACAGTTCTTCTTAAAAAACTCAATTTTACTTGCAACAGAAGTCAAATATATTGCCCTACCTCAAACCGTCTACTCGGCCTTTGAAAAAAACCTAATGGATAAAAAATTTGGAACCGCTTTTGGTGGGCACTCAGAAGTTGGGATTAAAATTGATGAGCTTTCAAAAAGAACTTTGACCCAATAATTATTTTATGGCTAACGGTAACTCTTCTATTATTTCGGGCTATGACGAAAAACGTCTAGCCCATGTAAAAAGGCGCGAATCTTGGGTTGCCTTTATTTTATTTCTGGCTTCTTTAAGCACGCTGCTGACTGTTTTTTCGATTATTGTGATTTTAGTGACCGAATCTCTCCCCTTTTTTAAAACCGTATCAATCATTGATTTTTTAACACAAAAAGAGTGGACCCCCTTATTTGATCAGGCTCAGTACGGCATATTGCCACTGATCTCAGGGACCTTAACTACGACTTGGGTGGCTATGCTCATTGCCCTTCCCTCTGGGATTATTATTGCTGCTTATTTAAGCGAGTTTATAAGGCCCTCTTTAAGAGAAATTATTAAACCCTTACTCGAAATTTTTGCTGCCATACCCACTGTCGTTTATGGTTACTTTGCCCTACTCTTTGTTACCCCCGTTTTACAAAAGTTTTTTCCGGAGTTACCTGGATTTAATATGTTTTCAGCCGGTATTGTTATGGGGTTTATGATTATTCCCTATGTCAGCTCACTGGTTGAAGACGCCATGAGGTCAGTTTCTAAAGAGGTTCGTGAGGCCTCTTTCGCCTTAGGAGCCTCAAAACTTGAAACAACATTTAAAGTGGTGCTACCGGCCGCAAGCTCGGGGATTATAGCGGCTTTAATTTTATCAATTTCTAGGGCCTTAGGTGAAACTATGATTGTGGCTATAGCTGCTGGTATGCAGCCACAAATTGCTTTTAGCCCATTTCAGGCCGCTCAAACCCTAACCGCCTTTATTGTGCAAGTCAGCTTAGGCGATGCCCCTCATGGTAGCATCGGTTACCAATCTATTTATGTGGCCGGATTAACTTTATTTTGTATGACTCTTATTTTAAATTTAATTGGCTTTTATTTTAGAAAACAGGCTCAAAGCAAATGAGAAAAAGCCCTATGAAAAAAGATAAAAATAGAAATAATATAATGGCTAAAGATCCAATCCTTGCAAAACATAATAAAACTGAAAAACTCATCAAATCAAAAAATATTAAAGATCAGCTTTTTTACTTGTTTGGCTTTTTAATTTTAGTGGCCGCAAGTTTTATATTATTTGCTCTTATTTCGGATTTATTTATTCGAGGGGCCAGCCGCTTAAATTTTGATTTTTTAACACACTTTCCGTCGCGAAAACCCGAAGCCGCAGGCATATTATCGGCCTGGGTTGGCTCTTTAGCTGTTATGCTTGTGACCAGTTCCGTTTCTCTTGTATTAGGTGTTATGACCGGAATTTATTTAGAAGAATATGCACCCAAAAATATTTTTACTTTTTTAATTGAATTAGCCATAGTTAATATGGCTGGCATTCCCTCTATCACCTTTGGTCTTATGGCCTTAGGCATTTTTGTTTATCAGTTTAATTTTGGTCAAAGCATTTTAACAGCCGGTTTAACCCTAGGGCTTTTGGTGTTACCTATAATTATTGTTACCACCAGGGAAGCCTTAAAAAGTATCCCTAACCATCTAAGAGAAGCGGCCTACTCACTAGGAGCCAGTAAGTATCAAATCGTAAGGGACCATTTGCTCCCTTACTCGAGCGGCGGAATTTTAACCGGAATGATATTAGCCCTGTCTCGGGCAGTAGGAGAAACGGCACCTTTAATAACCATTGGAGCCCTTACGTTTATTGCTTTTTTACCCACCCCGCCTATACAATCGACTCCGCCATTTGTTTCGTTTGAGTGGCTCTGGGATGGCTTTACCGTGTTACCCATTCAGATGTTTAACTGGGTATCCAGACCTCAAGAAGAGTTTCATATAAATGCCGCAGCCACTGGCGCTATTTTGCTTATGCTCACACTTATTTTAAATGCAGGAGCTATTTGGCTCAGATATAAATTCAGAAAACGTTACCACTGGTAAAAAGGGCAATTGATTATGGGCTTACTTGTTAACGAACCAAACGCAGTCAAAGCTATTAAAGCTGATGTTAAGAATTTTAATTTTTACTATGGCCAAAAACAAGCAGTCAAAGATGTTAATTTTTCGGTTTATCAAAATAAGGTAACTGCTCTGATTGGCCCTTCGGGGTGCGGCAAATCAACTTTACTAAGAAGCCTTAACCGCATTCACGACCTTTACAAAGGCTTTAAAACCGAAGGGGAAGTTATTTTGCACCCCGAACAAATTAACATTCTAGATAAATCGATTGATCCCACATTTGTCAGAATGCGAGTCGGCATGGTTTTTCAAAAACCAAACCCCTTTCCGAAATCTATTTACGAAAATGTAGTTTATGGACTCAAAATTAGAGGACTCAAAAAAAGAGCATTATTAGAACAAAAATGTGAGGAGTCTTTAAAAGCCGCAGGGCTATGGGATGAGGTCAAAGACCGCCTAGACCAGCTCGCCACAGGGCTTTCAGGCGGCCAACAGCAAAGATTGTGCATCGCTCGAGCGCTTGCCGTTGAACCTGATTTACTTTTATTAGATGAGCCCACCTCAGCTTTAGACCCTATTTCGACCTCAGTTATTGAGGATTTAGTAATAGAGCTTAAAAATAAGGTTACCATACTAATTGTTACCCACAATCTTCAACAAGCCGCCCGATGCTCTGATTTTACGGCCTTTATGTATTTAGGTGAGTTAATTGAGTTTGGAGAAACAAACAAGCTTTTTACCAAGCCTCAAAATGTCAAAACAGAAAACTACATTACAGGCCGCTTTGGTTAAATAAATGGTTAGTTTGGCTAACTGTGTCTGTCCTCTGGAGTACTCCATTGAGAGTGAGTGAGTGAGTGAGTGAGTGAGTAGATTTTTTCTGCCAATCAGTTTTTCAATTTTTGTAAGCTGACTTTTTTATTAGACTTCTTTCATATTGATTTGTCCTTAAAGTAGGGAAATTGGCTTCAGATCAAAGAATAAGGGAAAAAAGAACACGAAAAAATAGTAGAACTATTTTGAATGCCCTTTTTCCCCTTATGATACAGAGCTAGAGGCAATTACGCCGTTTTAAGCATAAATCAATATAAAAGAAGCCTATTGTAAGTTACTTATAAAGTGGCTCCCAATCATACAGTCGACTGGCTCCCACAGCTGCAATTGTTCAACCGCTGCGGGTTGCTGCAGGTCATGGCATAAGTGGACTTGCGCAACTTGTCGAACCTCTATTTGCACTCAATCCTAATTTATGGTGTATTAGATCAGCAGCGGAGAGGTGGGTGAGTGGCTGAAACCAAGCGTTTGCTAAACGCTCGTACAGTCAAAAGCTGTACCGCGGGTTCAAATCCCGCTCTCTCCGCCATTTTACACCAGTCCTTTGTTGATCTAAACTTAGGTTAGCTCAACCATTAAAAACTAGTAACACAAAATTGTAAACACTCCCGCATACACTCCCTGCAAGAATTCTAATTAATCAATTTAACATCTAATCGAACAGGTATTTTGACAATATTATTTGAATTAATGTCATTCATTATGAATAATGCAATATAATCATTGCCAAACAAAT
>DYOP01000134.1 GCA_020720425.1 Bdellovibrio sp.
GTATGCACCCTACCAAATACGCCTTACTCCAATAAATTTTTATTAATAAATTGCGGTAGCAGATACTTGAGTTGAGAATTTTTTGTGTCGTTAATATTTTGAATGACATAAGTAAGCCATTTCTGAGGATCGATACTGCTTTTGGTACATGTGGCAAAAAAACTGTAGAACATTGCAATGTCTTTAGCTGCATCATGGGAGCCGGCAAATAGATAGTTTTTACGACCAAGAGCCAGTGGACGAATGGAGTTTTCTACCAGGTTGCTATCAATTTCTAGCATGCCATTGGTTAAATAGTTTTGCAGGCTTACCCACCGATTCGAGCAATATTCAAAGGCCTTGCCAATAGGACTTAGTGGCGTAACGTTGCTCTTCTCTTGATAGATGTATTGCCCTATTTCATTAATAATAGGTAATGATTTTTCGATTCTTAAGGCATGGCGCTCTTCGTGAGACATTTCAGATTCTTTGGCAAGAGCTTCAATAGCATATAATAATTGAATGAGCTTCATAACATGCGAGGCTCTTACGTTGTCATTTTGAAGAGCTTTTTCAAAATACCGACGTGCATGCGCCCAACATGATAGGTGTGTAATGTTTTGTAGCGATGCCAAATAGGTATAACCTGCGTAACCATCGGTTTGCACATAGCCAGTAAAGGATGATAAATCATCGATAGGACCTTTGGTACTACGGCTTTTATAGTACTCAAAAAGCACCGATTTTGACAATGGGGCATACCTAACCCACATGTACCCTTGATGGCATGCTCCTTTCTTATCTTTATCTTGTACTTTTATTGGCGATTCATCAATCATCTGATAAGTTTCTCGAAAAACATGTAAGCGATGAACCGCATAGAGTGGCTGCAACAATTGAGCTCCTAACCTTACCCACGATTCTAATGTGGAACTAGGCAAGGGCACTCCCATTTGAATTATGCGGCGAAGTATGCGATATAAGGGTAAGTGATAAATGAATTTATCGGTAAAAATCATCGACAATAAAGCAGGACTTGCAATGCATTTAGGAATAGGTCTGTTTAATTCGGCAATTACTTGTTTTTGATTTCCGGCAACATCCTCTTTGGTCATGTATTTTGGACGGATGATGCGATTGATATGCAATTTTGCTGGGGTATAATCCAATTCCTCAGTAATCTCTTTGCCAATACATACCATGCCAGTGGTGTCTTCCGATGGCTCAATAACAGTTTCAACAACGGGTAAATGTGATGGTAATGCCATGCGACCATGGTGTTCTTTTTTAGGTTTTTTACGCTCATATGAAACCCTAATGAGTTCACGCTCAGCTTTAACAGCTTCCTCAATTTCGGCAATTTTGGGCTCAAATTCAAGGGTTAATTGTTTGGAGTCTATGATTTGTGCAAAACGCTCTCTTTTAGAGCCAAAAATCATTCTTTTAAGCTGCTCTATTTGAAACCTAATCGCTTCATTGTCGGCTGTTAGTTTTTCAATAGTAGAATTTTTATCAGCAAGAGTTTGTTCCAAAATGGCATTTTTAGCCATCAAGGTTTTTATTGCGAACGTCTCATTTTCTTGCTGTTTTATCATGCTCAAATATACCCTAAAACCCTCTATTTTCAAAGGTTTTAGAGATATTTTATTTGAAAAAATCAATCAAATTTGAACCGCTTTTTTTTACTCATGTTGCTAAAAGAAAGACCCTCTAAAAGCATCAAAAGCTCTTCTCTTTTCAATTGTTTTGACGACTCATTATGGGCTGTATGGGAATATCTGCCCCTCTCCAGGCGCTTATAAAACAGGGCAAATCCATCGCCATCCCAATAGAGTAGCTTAATGTGGGTGCGTGTTTTATTTAAAAAAATGAACATATCACCCGAAATGGGGTCTTTTTTTAGATGATTTCTTACAATTCCGGCCAATCCATCGAACCCATTTCGCATATCAATGGTGCTGCTACACAAAAAGTATCGCAAGTTAGCACTCAACCCTAACATTAACTGTAAATTTTTAAAACCAAACCGCTTGGAAATGTTAATACCATTTGAGGCTGAGACGGTAATGTTTTTTGAGGTAAATTATCTTCAAACTTAATGTTATTGGTAACAGAACCCAAATCAATGAACTGAGGAAATTGCTTGGGTATATTATTTGATGCTTTAACCTTGCTAACCCAATAGCTAAATTTACCTTTTGTTACTCCAATTTTATGAGCAAAATCTCTTATGGTCAACCCACTATTCATCCAATCATTAACATGGGCTACCATTACCTCACTATTATTTTTAGTCATACCTTCATTATTTTTTTTCAAAGGTAGGGGTTACGCACTAAGGGGAGAATATGGTATCTGTAGGGTGCATACTCTTGGACAGCTTTACGCAGTTCATTACTTGTTGCTAATATTTTGCCTTTATCAT
>DYOP01000135.1 GCA_020720425.1 Bdellovibrio sp.
CGCCCATCCGCTTGCTCGTTCGCTAGCTCGTTGAGTTTATAGCGTTCAATTATTGTCTCAAAATAAGAATTTAAAAAAAATAAGTTTTTTATAAAAAATGCTTAAGTTTTTTATAGATTCGTCGAAAAGGTCCAAGTATGAAAAATTTTTCTTATTATTATATTTTATTTTTGCTCTTTCTCTTTAATCTTGTCATTCAAGGTTGCCAAGTTTCTGTTAGTGTAACGGGAGGTGAACAACCGATTATAGATACTCCTCCTCCCCCTCCGGTTCTTCCGCCTCCTCCTTTAGTTCCCTCATTAAATGTAGGGGGTCAACCAACTGGCCATCTTTCGACTTTAAGTAACGGGGCCGAAATCTGGGGCCGAGCAGATAATATCAGCGTAAAAAAAATTTTAACAAATGGAGCCGAAATTGAAGCTATGTTACCTACTGATACCGCATTAGGAGGATTTTAATAGTGAAAAACAGTAAGCCAGTTGGCATCGCGCTTGTGACAATGTTGACTTTATTAAAAGAGATGTTGGTTGTGATTATAAATTTAGGATTTAAGTTTTAATTTGTGAAACTTGTTTTTTACAAAAGGAGGAGCTATGTTTTTAAACATAAAACGCTTTCAGATAAATGCCCAAGAAACTTTCTCTATTTTTAGAAAAGCATTGAAGTTATTTAATTTGAAAGCACTCTTTTTATTTTTATTTTTAATGAGTTCTCGTAGCAGTTATGCACAGCAACTGGTTCCTTCTGGATTAAAGGTCGCATTAACGGTCTCAGTCCCCAAAAGCATAGCCCAACCTTCCGGAGAAAAAGAGTTACTTGAGGCGGTCAGTCTCAATATTCAGCTTAATTTAGTGGCTCATGTTTCAAGTGGAGGGCATGATTATTTTTGTCCTCTTTTAAAAGAGGACCACGTTGCGAGCAGTATTGTTAAAGGAGCTATCAATTTAAACTTTGCTGATACTAGTGTTTCAATGGGGGCCTCGCGTTCTTTTGCCTCTTCATTAGGTCTTATTGCTAGCGATGACCAACAGCGTATGCTGCAAATTTTAACTCAAGATTTTTTAGGTATAAACATGAGCTGCTATGATAGTAATAATAGTTTAGTTAGTATATCAGCTGATATTTACAAAAGTTCTTCGCGCTTTATTTTTATTAGTTTTACTGCGCAAAATAAAGCTCTTGAATCAATCAATATTCAGACCTTACTTCCCGTAGGAAGTAACTTTTACTCTCAGCTAGCCCAGGCGGCTTATCAATTTATAGGATCGAGCTTAGCTATTGGTACTCCAGCAGCTGATTCAAGTGCGATATTAGATTTAGCTTCTACGACCCAAGGCCTGTTGTTACCTCGAATGAATATAGCCCAAAGAGATAGTATTTCAAGCCCTGCCACGGGTCTTCAAATTTATAATACAGCAACTAACCAAATTAATTTTTATGACGGCACAAGTTGGCAATCTCTTGGAGTTTCTGGGAGTGGGGTTACAAGTGTAAGTTCGGCAAATGGAGATATTTCTATCGCGAATGGATCAACCACTCCTCAGTTAACGCTTAACTCATCTGCAACAGGTGGTGCGGGTAGCGCGGGCAAAGTTGCAAAACTTGATGGCTCAGGGTTACTTGCTTCAAGCATGATCCCGACATTAGCTGAAAGTCAGATACCTAACTTAGATGCCTCTAAAATTACAGTGGGCACATTACCCGTTAGCCGTGGTGGTACGGGTTCATCAGCGAGCTTAAGTAATAACCGCGTGATTATATCAAGCGGATCAAATATTGTTGAAGCTCCTGCCATATTAGCAGATAAAGTCTTAGTTTCTAATGCAAATGGGTTACCTATTGCTTCTTCAGTAACTGCAACTGAGCTTGGGTATTTAGCTGGATTGAGCTCTTCGGTTCAAACCCAATTAAACTCTCGTCTTTCGGCAACTGTTACTTTACCAAATTTAAATGATCTTTTAAGATACAATGGGTCCACATGGATTAATTCAACTGCCGATGCTTCAGGATTAGTTGATAAATCAAGTATTCAAACAATAACAGGAGCTAAAACTTTTTCTGGCGCCTTAAATGTTTCAAATAGCTTAACGGTAAACTCAGCAAATGAACTCAAGTTTAATGACAGCGATGATACCCAATATGTCAGTTTAAGAGCCCCTCCTACAAACCTTCTTACATCAAATGTCAGTTTTGTTTTGCCATCATCTGCAGGCTTAAATGGAGAGGTTTTAAAAGTTGATGGGCTTGGTAACATGGCTTGGGGGGCTGATAATGGCACCCCTGCGGGCGCTGTAGGGCAAATTCAATTTTATAGTTCATCAACCTCTTTCGGAGCAGACTCAAATTTATATTGGGATAATGCCAATGA
>DYOP01000010.1:0-19604 GCA_020720425.1 Bdellovibrio sp.
CGATATGAGCGTTTTGCAGGGCTAATCGTTTCGGCTTTGGCCCAGGTGGGCGGCCTTTTGAAGGCCGAAAAAAAACGTTCTGGCACAACTTCTGAAGTTGCGGATCAAAAGCGCTCCAGGTAACAAGGTGTTTTAACTGAAAGCGCACTTGCCCATGACAGGCGTAGCCCATCCAGCTTTTAAGGCTCTGCTCGATTTTGCCGGTAGTTATTTGATCACGAGCTAGCATTTTTGAAAAGTTGCGAAGCCTAATTTTGATTCGGGCCATGTTAGTGGGCTTTATAGTGCGCTTTGTATTGGTAACATGAAATCCTAAAAATTCGATACCTTTTTTGGCAGGGCTTAGCACAATTTTATTGGGATGGACTTCTAATTCTAAAGCGTTAGAGCAAAATATTTTAATTTCTTCTAGCAGAAGTTCTAATGTTTCTTTTCGTGGATGAACAATAACTAAATCATCCATAAAGCGAAAAAGATATTTAAATCTTTTTTTGTGTACAATAAAATGATCAAGCTCGTTAAGGTAAAGATTTGCAAAAATTTGAGATGTTAAATTACCTATGGGCAGCCCTTTTTGAGGGCTGTTTTCGTGTGAAGTTATAATTTTGCGAGATAGCCATAGTAAATTGCTATTATCTGTGTGTCGTTTGATCAGATTAATAAGTTTATCATGGGGGATCGAATCAAAATATTTGCGAATATCAATTTTTAATAACCAAACTTCCTCATTAGCCTCTGTAAGCGAATTGATACGAGCACGTAGATTATTTAAAGCCCTAAGATTGCCATAGCCTTTTCTGCATGCATAACTCATGGGTAACGAATGCTTTTCAAATACAGGGTTTAAAATTGAACAGAGTGCATGGTGAACAACTCGATCTCTGAAGTGGCTTTCAAATATTTTTCTTTGCTTGGGTTCAAAAATAATAAAAGGTTTTTTTTTACGTGGTTTATATGTTTTTAATTTGATGTCTTTATCAATAAGGTCTAACTCACGCTCGAGATAAAACCAAAATCGTATAACCTGCAAAGACCTGCCATGGCCTTTGGAGGCTTTTTCATAAGAATTATATAAATGCATAAAATCAAACATCAAAGTCTTTTAATCCATAATTGACAACCCGTACATAATGAATAATTATTATCTGCGTCGGCTTATGCCTAGAGTGCAAAACGTTTAAGGACTTTTGCAGAAAAGGTGAGATCAAATACCCAAGCTTTGTTGATAAAAGGTTTGTGCCCCACTTAAGTGCGCTTTTTGGGTTGATTTTGAAATTCAAACAAGGCTGGTCGGCCCCCTCGTTTGCCGTTGGGAGTGTAGTGGGTGGCCGATCTCTATAACAACAACGGCCAGCTGATGGGTAATGCGGGTTGCGATTCATTCAACAACAACAACGTGAGTAACAACAACGGTTCTCGTTGCTGCTTTCGCTAGCGGTTAAAAGATCCATAGGCCGATTTTTTAATGTTACTAGGTAACTCTTATCGCTATAAGTTAGAAGTTGTTTTTAAAATGTGTGAATTATCTTAAGAACTAACAAGCACTCATGAACTGCCAGTTTTAAAATTGGTAATCATATTTTTATAAAATTTTATCTTCCCATAAAAGGCTGATAAAATCATTTATGGGGAGTATGTCGATATGATTTCTTGTAAGCCTCGTATCTCCTAAATAAATTCCTATCGCTTTTAGCATTTGTTTGGGATAGTTTTTTTTGACTTTATCTAAAATAATTTCATAAT
Organism: Bdellovibrio sp.; assembly: GCA_020720425.1. Lineage (GTDB taxonomy): Bacteria > Bdellovibrionota > Bdellovibrionia > Bdellovibrionales > Bdellovibrionaceae > DYOP01. Next base: position 1,744 of record DYOP01000010.1, read on the forward strand.
CTGAAAGCCATTTTTTTGAGTGTTTTATTTCTATCCCTATAAAGCTTGCAGGCATAGAAAGGGTCTTTTTTTTGATTTCAATTATAAAATCTAAATCTCCCATAGATGAAATACTGTAATAAAATATTTTATATTTTTTTCGTCGGATTTCGAAATAGGTTTTAAGCTCATTTAAAATAATTGTTTCAAGATAATAGCCCCGTTGCTCTGGTATGTCGGATATATCTTGAATCCCCTGTGCCGCACGGGCAATGCCGCAGTCAAAATAATAAAATTTGGGATGTTTGCTTTCTTTTGAAGAAATTTTTAATGGATAGGGTTGGATCATATCCCCAATCAAGGTGTCTTGTAATATTTGAAACCAGGCTTTTACGGTATCGCCAGACTTTCCAATTTCACGAGAAAGATTTTCAAAATTGAGTATTTGTCCATGGTATTGACCAGCTAGTTCAATAAACTTTGAAAATTTAAATAAATTTCGGGTTAGACCTTCCTGAAATACCTCTTCTTTTAAATAGGTTTCAACATAGGTAAAAAGAAAATCATTAATGAAGTTTTTATCTACTTCAGGAACAACTTTTGGTAACTAACCAGAAAAAATAAGATTTTGAATGGACTTTTTTTGATCTATTTCTTTAAGGCACAGTGGAAACATTTTTTTAGAAAGAGCGCGTCCCGCTAGCAGATTAGGACTATTTTTTTTTAATTTTCTAGCGCTTGATCCTGTTAAATAAAAAATAATATCTCGATCTTCGATTAATCGATGTACTTCGTTTAATAGAGCTGGGATGGTCTGAATTTCATCAATGAGCACGGTATCTTTAGGTTTTAGTGGAGCAATCATTTCTTCAAGCTTGCTAGGATTTAAGGAGAGCAGCCTAAAAGTTTCTTGTTTAAGTAGGTCAATGACCAGTGAGGGTTTTAATTCAAATTTCATGAAAGTGCTTTTTCCTACGCCTCGTGGACCAAGTAATAATATTGAAGAGTTTGATTTTTCGTAGATTCTTTTAAATTTCATATAGCCTCCTATAATCTAATATCCTAGTACTTCTAGGAATTTAGCATATTATATCCTAGTAAGGTTAGGATATAAGATAATCTAAAAATTAATCAAATTTATTTGACGGTCTTTTGTGCGTTACCACTTTTGATGTGATTTTGAGAAACTTAAAACAGGCCAAGCAGTTTGGATAGCGGGGGGAGGTTGTTAAGATTATTTTTTTCGAGCCATGATTGTGAAAATAATTTTGATTGGTAACGCGTCCCTAAGTCGCAGCCAATGGTAACATAAGATTTATTTTTCTGCTCATCAGCGATGGCAAGTTTTGAAAGTCCAAACAAATTAAGTGCCGCAGAGGGCCCTACAAATAACCCTTCATTATGAGCTAAAAATTCAAGCATCGAAAAAGTTTCGGTATCTGTTACTTGTATGGCGCCATCAAGTTTTGCTTGTTTAAAATTTTCAGTGAGCCTCATAATGCCAATGCCTTCGGTGACTGAGCTGCCTGAGCTTTTAAACTCTTGATTATGGTACCAGCTGTATAAGCCCGACCCATAGGGGTCAATTAGGTAACATTTGATTTGATTTGATGGTAATTGAGAAGGGGGATTATGATTTATATGTAGCGGGGACATCTGCGAGTTCTGCGACTGCGACTGCGATAGTGAGACTCCTTTTAAAAAAGAGCTAACTCCGCCAATCGTGCCGCCAGTCCCCGCGCTACAAGCAAAAACATCAATCAATGGGCATTGGCTATATATTTCAGGTCCTGTGGTATTATAATGAGCTAAATAATTATTTGGGTTTTCAAACTGATTAACCCAGTAACCGTTTGAATCTTGTGAGGCTTTATTTTTTGCTTGATGATAAAAATGATTTGGGTCTGAAAAACCTGTGGGAGGGACAAGTGTGACCTCAGCTCCATAGGCCCTTATTAAATCAATTTTTTCTTGTGATTGATTGTTGGGCATAAAAATATGGCAACCTAAATGATAGTGGGCGGCAAGCATGGCTAGCCCTATGCCTGTGTTACCAGCTGTTCCTTCGTAAAGAGTACTAATATGAGATTTAATTTGCCCTTGATCAAATGCGCTTTGGATCATGCTAAGGGCGGCCCTGTCTTTAACGCTTCCGCCTGGATTTAAAAATTCAGCCTTTAAATAAATATTTTGTTTGAGTAGATGGCTTAATGATTTGATTAACAAAAGAGGAGTTTGGCCGATGGCTTGAGGTAAAGTAATAAATGAACTCGTATGGGTCGGCATCTTGCTGCCACCGGTAGTTTTAGGGTTGGGTTTAACATGACCAGACATTTTCATTATCCTTTCAATTAGAGCTCTAAATCGTAGGTTTTAGGGTGAGGGATTTAATTGTTTCGTAATTATTTAATTCTTAGTTTAAGGTTACTTTTTTATGTCTATAAAAAGCAATACTCTTGTTGATTTATTAAAAACTCCTTCTATGAAAGCCCAGGTATTAAGGGTTCATGGTGATGATCAATTGGCTCAAAGACTATTTTCTATTGGGTTTCAACCCCATGTGGTTGTCAGTATAGAATATTGCTTGTGGGGCGGGGAGACTTTGGTTGTTCGCCTTCCTGAGGGCTTAATTGGCCTCCGAAAAGCCGAGGCTCAAAGGGTAGAAATTAGTAACGTGATAAGCCCGGAGGCTGTTTAAAATGAGACCTCTTTTAGCCTTAGTTGGCGCCCCCAATGCCGGAAAATCAACCTTGTTTAACACACTTACCGGGCTAAATACTAAAATTGTTAATTATCCGGGTTCGACTATTGATTTTTACAAAGGCGATTTTGGGCCTTTTCGAGTGGTTGATACGCCGGGGGTATATACTCTTCCGAGTGTTACCGAAGATGAGCTTGTTACCCAAAAAGTATTAGAGGGTAGAACTAAGCTGGGCCCTGTCTCGGGCATTTTATTTGTCGTTGATAGTACGCAAGTAAGAAGGCAGTTTAAATTATTTTTTAAGCTTAAAAAACTTAATCGACCAATTATTGTGGTTTTTTCTATGACGGATCTTTTACGAAAATTAGATTTAAAAATTGATCTTTCATTATGGGAACAAAAATTAGGTGTTAAGATATTTACCAATCAAGAGGGTGAGCCTCAAGGGATTGATAAATTAAAAAACTATCTTTATGATTGGAAAGAGCCTTACGAAACATTTGCAACGCCTTTAGAGTGGAGCCCTCAAGATATTTTACAAATCGAAACTGAGTGTGCCAACTTGGCAGACTTGGCTCCCGCTATGGATAAAATAAATAAAGGGAGTTACCATTGGTCGCATCAATTAGATAAATTTATTCTTCACCCTATTTATGGGAGTGCTATATTTTTAAGTACCTTGTTTTTAATTTTTGCAGCGGTTTTTTGGCTTGCGACCCCAATTATGGATGGGGTTGAAGCTTTAATGGAAATGGCTTCTCAGGTTATTTTGTCAGCCCCCCCATTTATAGGACAAAACTTTGTGGCCCAAGGGGTAATCCCCGGTTTTGGAAGTTTTTTAGTTTTTGTTCCTCAGATATTTGTTCTCTTTTTTTTGCTAAGTTTACTTGAGGCCTCGGGGTATCTAGCAAGGGCTGCGGTTTTAGCTGATCAGCTTTTGCAAAAAATTGGATTAAGTGGAAGATCGTTTGTACCATTGCTTTCGGGTTTTGCTTGCGCCATACCCTCGGTTATGGCGGCCCGTACCTTGTCCTCTGAGCGCGAAAAAAAAATTATTTTATGGATGGTGCCTTTATTAACCTGCTCGGCTCGTATTCCCGTTTTTAGTTTGCTTATTGGCTTACTTCTTCCGAATGAGCCCATTTGGAAGCAAAGCTTTTTAATGATTGTTTTTTATTTGGCTTCCATGGTTTTAAGTGCAGGAGTGGGCTTTGTTATTAATAAATTTACAAAGCTCTCAACAAGCCAATCTTTTTTAATCATTGATCTGCCCTGGTATCGTCGTCCCCTTTTAAAATCAGCGTTTCAAAGTGCTTGGGGTAAGGCTCTTAATTTTGTTACGGGCGCAGGTCCTCTGATTTTTATTTTAACTTTATTTATTTGGGGTCTTTCAAGTTACCCTAAAAACCCACTGGGCCAACAATCATCAGATGTTACTCAATCTTATTTGGGGCAAGTTGCAAAAAAAATTGACCCCATCATGAAGCCCATGGGCCTCGATTGGCCCGCAGGTTTAGCTATTTTGTCAGCATTTGCTGCCCGCGAAGTTTTTGTTTCGACCCTAGCCTTAGTTTATCAAGGGCAGGAGCCATTATTTACCGAAAATGCAAGCCATGAGGGTCAGGGAGAGGTTGAAAAAAATAATAGGCAAGCAGAGGGTGAAAGAAATAATAATTTAGGGGAGCCGAGCGATGATGGCGATGATGGCGATGATGGCGATGATGGAGAGAAGGTAGAGAAGGGAGAGAAGGGAGAGCAGGGAGTCAAAAAATCAATGGGTTTAAGCCAGATTATGGCTATGCAAAAAGACGAACAGGGTAACCCTCGTTATACGGTAGCTTCAATCTTAGCCTTAGGTGTTTTTTTCTTGGTCGCTCTTCAATGTTTATCAACAGTCGCTATTATTGCAAAAGAGTCTGGATCTTGGAAATTTGCGATAACTCAATTTTTTGTTTTTAATGGCGCAGCTTATCTTTTAGCTGTAATGGTTTTTCAAATTTTAAAATAGGCTTGAAGATATAATATATACCCTGACCCTATAAAGTGCGGGATAGTAGTCAATGAAGAATTTTAATAACTCAGATCAAAGTAGAAAGTTATATAGACTTTTTATAGAAAGACTTTTTCACATCGAAAGTTTAAAAATTTCGTAGGATTATTGCTTGCTTCGATTGCAAATGACAAAGGCTTTGAGGGGCCAAGCTTATCATTTAAAAATCTTATTCTGTCTTTTTTATCGAAGATTAAAATAGATTCACTTAAAATTTTGTATTCAGTAGGCTTTATGTGTGACAGATTGCTTAACAGGGGGGCAACCCATCGCTCTAAGGTTGATTGATCTGCCTGCTTTATAAATAAGATTTGTAATTCTTTTTTTGTTCCATTGGCTATTTCGTTAAATAACTCCTTAGCTAAAATTTTATTTATTGTTTCATTAATTTGAGCATCAATTAAATTGGTTATAAGTAACCAATTTTGGTTTATAAAAAGTAAAGGTATTTTGACATAGGGGTCTTCAATAAAGGGTTTAAATTCTGTAAATTGAGTGTTCCATATATGTTTTTTTATGTATGTTTGATAGCCTTTCGAAGGATCTAGAGAAATAAAATAGTTGATTAGTCTATAAATAGGAACATTTCTTCCATGATGGAGTTTTTCTGATTCTGCCACATCCATGATATGAGCCATCAATGTTGATTTTTCTCTTTCGTCTTGCAACTTAGAGAGTTCATTTTCAAATACATCTTGATAGTTTTTTTCTTTAGTTTTTTTCTTGAGCCACGAAAATCGATTAAGCTCATAATAATACCGCCGTTTTACATCTAAGCGATCCCAGTAGGCCTTTAAATCCTGAATGTGTTGAAAGCCAAGCTCCTTTGATACCAGTCCATCTTTGTCAGCCACATCAATTTTTGGACTTATAGGTTGATAGCGACCATTAACTAAAGCAAATTTTTGGGCGCGATAAGAATACCTTGGTAGCCTCATTTCATAATCTTTAATTATAGATTCCTGTTCTTTGGGGCCTTCTGTAACAACAGAAGGGCTCAGATGTATTAAAAAGGCTCTAGATGAGGGGAGATTTGGATTAAAGCTAAGTAACAAATGAGTTTTTAAAGACGTCCTCGCTTTTTCTGAGTAAAGCATGCCAATTTTTTCAGTAATTGATCCAAAATATCCGGTATCAACAAATAATACTTTTTTACCGGTAACAAGATTTTGTTCGCTAATCCCATGTTCGGCCAAATAGTTTTTTAAATTCGGGTCTTCTACGTTCAATCTTGAAATGTTTAGTAAATGAATTCGATTAGCGTCTGCGGTACCCTGGGTTACTAATTTTGCGGTATCATAAAGGTGCTCAGAATCTCGTGCTAAAAAATAAATATGTGTACTTGGGTCATTCATAGCAAGAAGTTCTGCAACAAACGAAAAGTGGGCTGGTTTTAATTTATCCCATAGGGCTCCCAAATTGTGAGATTGCGTGGGAAGATTTAAAATATCAGGCCGATCATAAATTTCCCAGTTACTAGAAATTTCTTTAGCTTGAGATTGAGTAATCGGTGATAAATTCCATTTTGATAGGCTAAGTGTCGGATGCACAAAAAAAGTAACAATCCAAAGGGCTAAATAATAGAGAGTGATTTTATTTAAAAATTTAAATTGTAGTTTTATCAATTGTGATCTCCTATTTTCAATTGAGCAAAATAGCGGCCTTTGTACTGTTATTAATTAGAGATACAGCGTCTTATGTAATTAATATGTGACAATTTTTGCAAACTGTATATTTTGTGAACGGTTAGGAGTTCAGACACTTAAAAAATTTTTTAAGCTAATCTTCTTTTTTTGTTAGCGATAGTCATGCGAGATACAGACTTTTTTTAGTGCGCTCTCGCGCCTTCTCGATCACGGGTATACAAATTTAATATTTATCAAAAATCCTAATCAAATCCTGACAATTTGCCAGTCTGATCATGTTACCCTGCATAAGTATGCAGCTAATATTCAGGATAAATCAACATTCTGTTTGACTCCTTAGTGTATGTATAATTTTATGCATAAATATGCACATAGGAGATTAAATGAGTCAAATGCCTAGCCCTTTAAAAGTAGCTGTTCTTGGCGCCAGAGGTTACTCGGGGTTAGAGCTGGTACAGCTACTCATATCTCACTCAAATGTCAGACTTGTCGAAGTTTTTGGGACCAAAGAATTTTCTTTGCAAGATGAGCTTTTAGATAATCGATTTCAAAATGTTGCATTTAAAACCACTGATGAGATGCTGCAATCAAATGCAGAATTATTTTTTTTAGCGACGCCCGCTGAGGTTTCTTTAGAGTGGGCTCCGAAGCTTATTGAAAATCATTTTAAAGTTATAGATTTAAGTGGGGCTTTTCGTTTGAAAAAGCATAATATCTCTGAGTGGTATCCTTTTTCTAATGGTAAAATAGATCTATTAGCAAAGGCCGTTTATGGTTTTCAGCCCTTTACAGATCAAAAAAATATCCAGTCCGCACAGTTAATTGCCAATCCTGGTTGCTATGCCACAGCTATTAGTTTGGCATTAGTGCCTTTAGCCCTTCTTTTTGAAAAATTTAAATCAGTCGATATTAATAATATTGTAGTTGATGCAAAATCCGGAACAACCGGAGCCGGAAAAAACCTTTCAGAAGATTTGCTATTTTCAGAAATTGATGGCAATTTTTGGCCCTATAAAATTGGCAAACATCAGCATTATCCTGAAATTATTGAGACAGTCGAAAATGTGACCAATCAAAAGCTTGATTTTATTTTATCCACCCAGCTTTTTCCGATTAGCCGAGGGATTCAAGTCGGAGTTTATGCCCGAAGTTACCCTGAATTTTCGGATGAGCAAATGTTATTTCAGCTATCTGAGATTTTAACCCAGCTTTACGGCAACTACCCTTTAATTTTATTTGCAAATGTAAGTGCAAATAAAAACTTATTAAAATTAAAAAAGGTGGTAGGTACGCCAAAATCTCATATAAGTTACCATATCGAAAATAATAAAATTTATATTTATGTTTCTATTGATAATCTTTTAAAGGGCGCAGCCAGTCAGGCCATCGAAAATATGAATGCCATGATGGGCTGGCCTATTGATTTAGGGCTTAAATTAGTAAAGGAAGGACTATGACACCAGGACCAGGATTACACAGAACCCAGCTTCCCCTTGGCTTTAAAACAAGTGGAGTCAATAGTGGAGTGAGACGTTACCGGCCCGATTTTGGATTAATCTACTCTGAGGTTGATGCCTGTGCGGCGGGAGTTTTTACATTAAACTCATATAAGGCAGCCCCTGTTGAGTACTCTTTAAAACTATTACCATCATCAAATATCAGAGCTATTGTTACCAATAGCGGGCAAGCCAATGCTGCAACGGGCACAAAAGGGGTCGAGGATAATTTGGCAATAGCACAAGCGGTGGCTCAAGAATTAACTGTTAGCCCCAATCAGGTGCTTATGGCCAGCACAGGAGTTATCGGCGCTTTTTTAGCAATGGATAAATTGTTACCTGTTATTCCTGAAATGATTTTAAGGCTTAATGATGTAGCCGAAAGTTTTGCTTTAGCTATATTAACTACTGACCTTGTTCCTAAAGCGATTACCACGGTTGTTGAGCTTTCTACGGGGCCTTGCCGTATTACGGGTATTTGTAAAGGGTCTGGGATGATTCATCCTAATATGGCTACAATGTTGGGTTACCTTTTAACAGATGCTAATATTTCGTCAGATCTTTGCCACACTTTTTTAAAAGAAGTGACCGATCTTAGTTTTAATATGATTAGCGTTGATGGTGATACATCAACTAATGACTGCGTATTTATGCTAGCTAATGGTGTATCGGGGGCCTCCTTAGTAACAGATCAAGACCATGTTGTTTTTAAAAAAGCTCTTCTTGATGTCTCGCAGTTTTTAGCAAAATCAATTGCTGCCGACGGTGAAGGGGCTACCAAACTGATTGAGGTTAAAATTAAAGGGGCTGCAAATTTACACATAGCTAGGCAGGCCGTCCGAGCCATTACTTTATCACCTTTGATAAAATCTGCTATCCATGGTGAAGATCCTAACTGGGGCCGCATTTTAGCTAAACTCGGTGCTGCCGAAGTTCCATTTGAGTGGCTTAATAATATGAATCTAAAAATTCAAGATCACCTTGTGTTTGAAAAGGGATCTCCTTCTGATTTTGATAGAGCCCTTGTAAAGGAGTCTTTAAAAACCAATCAAGTTAATATTTATATTGATTTTGATAAAGGGGTATTTGAAGCCAAAGGCTGGGGCTGTGATTTATCTAAAAAATATGTAGAAATCAATGCGGAGTATTCGTGAAGAATAAACTCATTGTAATTAAACTTGGTGGCTCCTGTTTGCAGGACGAAGGCATTTTAGATACTGTGACCGAGGGGTTAAGTAAATATTATGACGAGGGTTACCAGTTAATCATTGTTCATGGCGGTGGGCCACTTATTAATGAAGAGCTTAAAAATAAAAATATTTCTTGGGAGTTTGTTGATGGGCAGAGGATAACATCACCTGTTATGATGAAATCTATTGAGATGGTTCTTAAAGGTTTTATTAATGGCAAAATTGTCAGAGCGCTTAATCAAAAAAATATTTCTTCAATTGGCCTTTCTGGCGGTGAAAATCAAATTTTATTATGCGAGCCCTTAGATCCCCGCTTTGAGCGAGTGGGTCATATTGTTTCTGTAAATAATAATTTTTTAAATTATATTTTGTCTCATCAAGTATTAACTGTGCCTGTTATTGCGCCTTTAGGTGTGGGGAGAGATGGGCAAACCTATAATATTAATGCTGATTTTGCGGCCGCTCAAATAGCGATTTCTTTAAAGGCAAGTCAGCTTATATATTTAACCGACCAAGATGGTATTTGGGATAGCTCTCAAAATATAATTGAACAGGTCACTCGATCAGGGCTGAGTGATCTTATTAAAAATAAAATTGTCGTGGGCGGGATGTTGCCTAAAGTACAAACCATTATGAAAGCTTTAGATCATGGTGTTTCAGATGTTCATGTGCTTCATGCAAAAGAGCTATTAAAACTATTTTCTGGCTACTCAGTCGGAACCAAGTGCCTCAGAGGAGAGCCATAATTTATGAAACTGAGTCAAAGGCAAATCATCTTAAAAGAAATTTTATCTCAAGCTAAACTTTCAACACAAGATGAACTGGTTAACGAGCTGTCTCGCCGAAAATTTAAAGTTACACAAAGTACCATCTCAAGAGATCTTCGTCGTATTGGAGCTGTAAAAAATATCAACTCAAAAGGGCATCCTGTATATTCTTTGGCAAATCCAAACGATGAATTATCATCAAATAATGAGTTGGGTAACATAAATTTGGATGAAAGCATTTACCTAAAGCAGGGGGCCCAGTTATTTCGTAAAATGGATTTTAAAAACCAAGTGCGAAGTATTAAACACAATGGTCATTTAATTGTGATTGAAACATTGCCAGGGTCGGCTTCGCTCGTGGCACGATATATTGACACTCTTAAAGAAAAAGGGTTTTTGGGAACAATCGCAGGCGATGACACCATTTTTTTAGCCCCCCAAAGTCCTAAAAATATAAAAAAATTGATTAGCTTTTTAGAAAATACAATTCTGTAAATTAAAAGACGGCTTAATTGACTTTTTGGATGTCTAGTTGCCATTAAGACAGTGTAATCCAAGCGTCAGTTCTTTGTAATAAAAGCAAAAGCAGAACAACGAGTGCTTGTTCTGCTTTTTTTTGCCTTTATTTTTTAACTCAGAATCATTTATTGCGCTATAAATTGGCAATATATGAACTATGATTAGTTATTTTTTTTCGAAAAATATGTTTTATTCATTAAATCAATAAATACGACAATAGCTCCCATAATAACAAGACCATCGGGTACAATTCTAAAAAATATCCAGTCTTGTACGGGGATTAATGTTTCGGGTAATCTAGCTGTATAGTAACCCAAGTTATGTGCAACTTTGGTTTGTTCAAAACCAATTATCAATGTTGGAAGTGCAAATAGTAACGTTCCAGTAGTTACTAATCCAAACCCAATTTTGCTTAATAAGGGATTCCAATTTAAGTTTTGTGCCAGAGCATTTGATCGGGCTGTTAAATATAAAAACGCAATTGATATATAACCAAATGCTCCTAGCAGGGCGACGTGACCATGCGGCATAATTAAATATGTACCATGGGAATAGTAATTAATTGTGGGGGTATTGATAACCATACCTAAAAATCCGGCTCCAACCCAATTAAGAATGGCAGATCCTGCAATCCACATAAAAGGAACAGCAAACTCAAACTTTGAGCCATTGTTTTTAATTGTTTTTTGTTCTTTTAGAGCCTCGATCATAAGCAGGGCCAGGGGAAGCGGTTCTAATGCCGAAAAGATTCCACCAATTGCAATCCAATGCTCATCGAGTCCCTGCCACCAGTAGTGGTGTCCTACGCCCAGTGTGCCACTCATGGCAATCAATAGGAGTTCAAATAGCATGACACGCTCAGCAGTTTTTCTTGGAACCAGTCCTAGAGCCACACTTAGAAATGCGATTACCCCTGCTGCAAATAGTTCAAATGTTAGTTCAACCCAAAGGTGAACAACCCACCAGCGATAATAGTCATCGACAGTGTAGTTTGGCATGACCTTATGAATAGGCATCATTCCTGCTAAATATAAAGTTGCGATACCAAATGATGACCAAATAATTGTACCAACTAAAATATTATTATCTTTTGCTTTTCGGATAACAGAAATAACCATCAAAAACCACATGACTAATCCAATGACTAAGCCAATATCCCATACCCGACCCAGATTAAGAAGCTCTCTACCCTCGTTACCCAGCCAAAACCAAGACTCACGTAGGTAACCTTGAGCACCCATATAAATCCCAATGATGCCACCAGATCCAACGATAAGCAGGGCAACCCAAAGAACATCTACTAAACGCGGAAATTTTAAATCTATATTTGCAACTAAGGGCGCTATAAATAAGCCACCGACCAGCCAACCAATGGCAACCCAAATAATGGCCATATTTGTATGAATAGCTCTCATTACATGAAACGGGAGTATCTCTTGTGCAATTAAAAAATCTGATGTTGGATCACTATAAAGATGTGCTAAATATCCACCAATTAGAGTTTGAATTACAAAAAATAAAGCTACTATGGGTATATACTTTAATAATTTTTTTTGTGAGGGAAATAGATGAGTGATCACCAGCGGAGAGCTTGGGATAAGCTCATCATCCTTTTTAAAGAGGTACTCATAGGATAAATAAATTACTAAAATTGTAAAAGTCCATAATACTAGCATTTCCCAAAGTGTATAAAAATGCGAGGTCCAGGTAATATCTTGATCAATCAAAGGCTCTGGGGGCCAATTATTTGACCATGTACGATCAGTATTGGGTCTAAGTGAAGAGGCAACGATTTGAGACCAGTCTACAAAAGCCGCAATTTTTTCAGCTTCCTCAGTGCGGATAACTCCACCTCGGAAGCCTCTTTTGGGATTCCCGTTAACTAAGTAATCAACCAAATAGTTTTTATTACTTAAAAAAGCATCTTTTGATGCAATCGAATAGGTAACAGAGTTTTCGCTAAGAACGGTTTGCTCTTTAAAGTCTTGTATAACCTTAACTTTAATGGCGCCTTTTTCAATGGAAGAGGCGGCGGAGATATCTTTTTGATAAAGTTCTTGAGAGTAACTTTGATATAAAAATTCGGCTCGTTTATGAAAAAATTCGGTGCTAAAATCGGGGCCCATGTAGGCTCCCATACCTAAAAGGCTACCGTAGTCCATAAGGTCAAATTCTTGAAAAAATACTTTACCTTGAACGACGTCATCATAGGTATAGATAATTTGACCATCTGTACTTTTAACGACTTGAGGGATAGGGGGAACTTCTTTTGCAAGCCGAGATGTATATATAATTAGCATTGTGACCATAACAATAGCTGTGATCCAAAAGCTAGTATAGAGCCCCTTCTGGGACATAAATTTGTCTAGTAAATTGCTCTTTTTCAAGTGACCTCCTTAAATTCTACCTAATGGTAGTATATTATTATATAAATAACTAAAACCTACTGAGCTTGTTCGTATTTAAATCTGATAAGGTTAAAATAGAAAATTCTTTATAAAGTTCATCACGCTGCGCAGCCCAAAAATTATGGAGTGAGCATGGATTTTTTGAATTGCATTTTGAAAATCCCAATATGCATTTTTCAAAAACATCCTTACTCTCGAGTGATTTAATAATATCAATAATTTTAAGTTTTTCTGAGGGGGCTGCTAAGATTGCCCCCCCATCTCGTCCTTTTTGTGTTGAGATAAAGCCTAATTTTGATAACTGAGTTAATATTTTGGAAACAAATTTATACGGCAAATTTAAATTAGTATAAAGCTCAGTCGCAGAAATAGTACGTGGGCTATGTTTTGATATATAAATAAGTATCCTTAATGAATACTCGGTTGTTTTGTTGAAATTCATAATATGCGACAGTTTAGTAGTATATTAAGAAGTCTGTCAATAGGCATCTTTTATATTGCGTTATCTGTTGGGGGGCATTGCTTGATCCCCTCCTATGCTAAACGTGAAAAAAGTCGAATCACTTTTTTGTTGGGGTGATTTAGGTGATTAGCTGATAATTTTTATTGCTTTTTGGGGAGTAAAAAATAAGTGCCAATCAAAGCAAGTACGATCAATCCTCCCAAAAATGCAATAAGAAAATTGATTTGGATAAACCATTCAGGAAAGTAATCTAGCAAAACAATTATTGCTGACATCAATAGACCTAAAAAACTGATGACGAAAAAAATTAGTTTATTAAAGTGATGAGATAATATTTTTGAAATGTAATGGGGCCCTATAATTGATAAGAATAAGGCATGAATGGTTGCAATGTTATAATTATATTTTAATAATGAGAAAAGTAAACTGCTGATAACAAAAACAATAGCCATACTCTTAATTAAAATTGAAAAGTATAATTCGAAATCACTATTTATTTTTTTATTTATTGGAGTGAAAATCAAAAATAAGCCTAAAATTAATTCCCCAATATTAAAATGAATTTGAAAAAGTTTAATTTCAGTCAAATAAAATAAAATGGTTCCAATAAGCCAAAGAGGGCTTAATTTAAATGGATAAATATATTCGCCAATAATGGGAACTAATATGACCAAAAAAATAATGTTTAAAATAAATCCATGGGCCAGATCAGCCACGAGCAGGTGAGAAAGCAGCTTAGGTCCAAAAATAACGGCTAACAACGATAGGGTAATAAAAGTTAGATTTAAGTAAATTAATGTTTTGCTTGTAAATGAATTTATATTTATTTTTGGGTATTTATAAACCCAAAATATATAAATTATGGCAGAAAATATATGAGCAATTAAATTATAGCCCCCAAATAAAAAAGCAAAAAATGCGACCCAGACGAATAGATAATAAAAATACAGCTCATATCGAAAGTTAAATAGCTTATTAAAATGCGGTGATAGCACCCAGGTCATCGGAACAAATACCCCATAAAATCCTAAATGGGAATGAGCATGTCGTAAATTTAAAAACCCAAAATCTATACCTGTAAATTGAAGTCTCATCATGGTGCCAAGGGTTGCCATTATAATAAAAGAAAAAATAATAAACTTATTGTACAGGTAAAGATTGTAAGATGATGTTTTGATCATTTTTTATGATTTTCGGGTTAAAATAAATATTGAGCTAGAAGCTAAAATAAATAAAAGAACTAACTTTAAAATTACAGTTTGTAACGAAATAAAACAAAAAACCGAAGAACTCCAAATAAGAAAAATAGAAATTAATTTATTTTGTTTTGAAATGCCCTTTTTAGTTTGCCAATCGGCAATCAAATTGCCCACATAGGGCTGCCGTAGCAGCCATGTATGGGCTCGTTTTGAGCTGTTCATAAAAAACCATGACGATAGTAACATAAAGGGAGTTGCTGGAAGTAATGGCAAAATAACGCCTAAAACTCCAAGTAAAAAAGAAAACACACCCAGAACAAAAAAAATATTTTTTTTTATCATAAATTGCTGGCAAGGTTAGCTGATGTGTTACTCTTCAATTAGGCTTCGAAGCTTCGAAGCTTCGAAACTTCCAAGCATTTTGTGCAATTCCAATTGAAATTTGAGTACTCATGGACATCTCCTTTTAAAAAGATATAAAGAATTGTGGAACTGTGTAAGTATAGAGTACTAAAAAAGGGTTGTCGTTTTATTTAGTGTCTATATAGATAGCGTCATTAAGAAGAGCAGCTAAGCTGGTTACAGCCCACCTGTGTGCGCGCCCAATGGGGGCTTGGTTGGTAGTAAATTTTAATATCTAATTCAAGGTGTGCATTGTTAAGTAGGTAGTTTTTTTCCCATTTTGTTTGAAGATAGGGTGTTTTAATCAGGGTTTGAATCTTATTAAGGATTTCATTTTTGTTTGGGTTATGATTATCTAATATATTGTGAGAAGACGAGTGGGCTGCACCAACAGTTATGTCTTTAGATATGTCATTAGATATGTCATTAGACACGTCTTTAGATAAATCTTGGGTTACACTTTCAATGGTAGAGTAAAGCAAATGATTTCGTAGAATAAATAAGGGGTTTGTTTGAAACATTTGATTTTTAATTTTTTCTAAATCGGTTTGAGTCAGCGGATTATAGATAAATAAAATCAAATGTTTCCAGCGATTGAGCCAAGATTCAAGTTGCGCGTGATTGTAATTATTATTTTGGTAACAGAGGTGTTTTAAACAGGGCCAAGTTTGAGGTTTTATAAAAAAATCATCCAGTAAATGTCCAAGTGATCTAAAAAATAGAGTGTAATCAACTTTGCTGGATTTTAAAAATAGGATAAGTTCAATGTATAATTGTTTTGCCTCAGAATTTGTGTCAAAGCTGTCATCGCCATCCTTATTTGAGTCTTGTTCGTCTTTGATCAGTGCCTTGAGACCAATTTTAGTTAAGATAATATCAATAAAAACCTGATCTTGTTTTTTTGAGAGATGAGTTAATAAATCTTGGTAGGGTTTAATATGAGAGTCGATTAGTATAAAACTTTCAGCCAATCTTTCTAAGTTCCAAAGAGCGACAGAATATTGGTTAATATATTGATAGCGAAATTCTCTAAAATCAGATGAATTAGGTGTAAAATGAGGGTTGAACTCATCAAGCCATCCAAAAGGTCCATAGTCTAAGGTAACACCATGAATTGACATATTATCTGTATTCATTACACCATGAACAAATCCAAGACTCAGCCATTGAGTGACTAAGTTTATGGTTTTATCAGCTATTGTTTTAAACATTTCAAAAACCCAACGATGGGTATTTGCATTTTGGGCATTTTCATTTTTGGAAATATGAAAATATTTATGGTTCGTATAATCAAGTAGCTTGTATAGTTGATCTTTATTTTTTTTCCATGCCAAAAATTGAAAATGGCCAAAGCGTAAAAAACTGGGTGATACTCGAATGCATAAAGCCCCAATCTCGTTTTGAATGTTACCCGTGTATAAAATATCTCTTTCGACCAGCTCTCCTGTAGAAATAAGTGCAAGGGCTCTTGTTGTGGGAACTCCTAGATAATGCATGGCTTCACTTGTTAAAAATTCTCTAAGCGAAGATCGTAAAACGGCATAGCCATCCCCTCCTCTAGAAAATGGAGTTACCCCCGCTCCTTTTATTTGCCACTCCCAGCTTTGATTTTGTTTGTCAAAAAGGTAAGCCATAGTCATGGCCCGTCCATCACCGAGTTGGCCTGCCCAGTTACCAAATTGGTGCCCTCCGTAAAGGGTCGCCCAGGCCCCTTGTTGATAAATAGTCAAATGACCACTTAAATAGGGTAAAATATCATCAATCGAAACAGGGGACGAAAAATTTGCTAGCAACTCTTCAGAGTAGGCAATGAGTTTAGGATTAGTAAAATGATCTGGCTTTACCCAACAAGCCAAAAAATCATTAATTTGTCTTGGTCTTTGTGGGCCATTTTCAGGATTAAAGGCATTTAAAAAATCCCCATCAATTTGATTGTGTAAAGGAAAAGGATTAAGTTTAAAAGCTTGGTTTGTATTTGTTTTTGTAATTAGGCTCATACATCTAAAAATATATTTGTTTAGGTTTAATTTGTAGTTATATTTTTATATCTTATTTTTAGTTATTTGTTTGGTATTACTTGTGGTTACATATAAAATTGGTTAAGTGAATTGGTTCAAAATACTTTTTAGAGTTAATATTGCCGTATTAAATAAAATATTATCATGCAAACTTAACTGATCTAAGGGAAATTCTATATAAAATGCAACTAGAAGATATAATGAGCGAATCAAAAATTATTTTTAAAAGAAGGCGTGGTGTTAGGCGTCTTATTTTAAAAGTTAATCCTCTAACCCTGGCTATTGAATTAACCCTTCCCTGGTGGGTTACATACGCTGAAGGTCGCAGTTTTGTGTTAAAAAACAAGGATTGGATTGAAAACAAATTAAACGATTATACTCAAAAAGCAAATCACAAGAAAAATCAACAATTCATTTTAGGCCAACCTTATCGAATTAACCATTTAGATAACTCTCAAAAAACCTACAAAGCTAAATTAGATAAAGAAAATGGGGTTATCTACGTCATTAGCCCTTTAGAGCTGGGGCTTGAAGGTGTTACTCAAAGCATTCGGATGCTGCAAAAAGAAATATTATATGAATTTGTTTTGTCGACAAACCACTATTGGGAAGAAAAAATGAGCATTCATCCTGAATTAAGTTTATATGTCAAATATATGAAATCACAATGGGGAAATTGTCGGCCCCGTTTAAAAAAAATTACCCTGAGTACAGAGTTATGTGCATTTAATCATGAAGTGATCGAATATGTATGGGTCCATGAATTAGCTCATATTCGATTTGCTAATCATGGGAAAGAGTTTAAAGCCTTACTGGATAAGGTGATGCCAGATTGGCGGGTTAGGTCTGCCCAGCTTAAAACTCAGTATTAGCTTGAGCCTGTCCAGTCGACTAACTGTTCAGCACACTATAACCTTTCAGCCCTCCCAATAAGGGGGGGGCTGAGTAGCCCTATGATAAGTGCCGCATAAAGAAAGAAGTCTTTGGCTTTTGTTTAAATTTAAGATCAAATAGGCAAAGAAA
>DYOP01000010.1:19704-45979 GCA_020720425.1 Bdellovibrio sp.
TAAAGAAAGAAGTCTTTGGCTTTTGTTTAAATTTAAGATCAAATAGGCAAAGAAAATAATATTATGAGCAAATATTTTTCAGAGGTTTTGTGTGCCTTTTTTGTGTTACTTAAATTAAAAGGAGTGGACTTTTTATGCGTTTAAAAATTGGAGTTGTTACAAGTCGATTTAATCAAGAAATCACCCAAAAATTAAAAAAAGGAGCTGTTTCTTTTTTAGAGAACAATAAAAGTCATGAAATTCAAATTGTTGCCATTGATGTTCCTGGAGCTATTGAAATTCCCTTGATTGCAAAAGTGTTACTTTATAATGGATGTGATGGAGTGGTTGTGTGCGGAGCCGTCATTCGGGGTGACACCAGTCATTATGATCTTGTTTGTAATAGTGTCGAGCGTGGAGTCAGTCAGCTCATTTTAGAAACAACAAAGCCAATTGGTTTTGGAGTCATAACAACCGAAGATGAGGAACAAGCCCATGATCGGGCCGGAGGCAAAGAGGGTAACAAAGGGCAAGAGGCTGCGGCTGTTTGCATTGAAATGCTTGAGATTAAACATCAGTTAATGACGGTGGTGTAGAGGGTGCCAGTTAAAGAAGATCATCAAGTTCAATCAGAAGTTAATAAAAAGCGCCGCGAAGGCGTGGTTATTTTTTTAATTTCAGTTTTTTTTATTCTCCTGACTTGGTTTGAAATAAGATTATTTGATATTGCTCAACAGTTACCCTTTGTGCATTCTGTATTTTTTTTTGGTCTCGTAAATTTTAATATTATTTTATTGCTGTTTTTGCTTTTTATGATTTTCAGAAATCTGGTTAAGGTTTTTGTTGAAAAAAAGAACAGAGTCTTTGGAAGCTCTTTAAAATCAAAATTAACAATTGCCTTTTTAACCTTTACCATTGTTCCGACTCTACTTATTTTTGTTACTAACGTGACTTATGTAAATGCAAGTTTTGATAAATGGTTTAATAGTAAGGTTCAAAATGTTTTAAAAAGTTCGCTCGAGTTAAGCCAATCCTATTATTTTAATGCGAAAAAGAAAAACTATCATTTTGCTCACCTGATTGCCAAAAAAATAAACTCGCAATTATCCCCTAGGCAAAGAGTCAACTTATTAAATAAGGCTCTTCAAGAGTACAGCTTAGATGCGGTTGAGTTTTATCAGTCTCAAAAAACAGGTGTAGGCCGCGAAATTATTATTAGTGAAAACGAAAATATACCCATGATCCCCTATTTGGATGAGCAATTATTGGAGAGAGCATTTAGCTCTGAGGGACAGGCATCAACTATTCAAACATTTTCTGGGGGTAACTTAGTAAGGGTCGTTGTGCCGCTTAAAGGTAAATATTCAGGAGCCGTTGTTGTAAGTAGTTTTATATCGTTAGGGCTAATATCTAAAATTAATGATATTTCTCAACTCTACGAAGAGTTTAGGGACTCAAGCCCATTAGAGTATCCTCTTAAGTCGATCTATTTAACTATTCTTATTTTAATGACCTTGGTCATTCTTTTAGCGGCTACTTGGTTTGGGATATATTTGGCAAAACAATTATCTGTACCTTTAACAGAGCTTGGAAAGGCCACTCAGCGGGTGGCCCAAGGCATGTATGAAAAGCTCGAAATCAAATCAGGCTCTGATGAAATCACACAGTTAATTGATAGCTTTAATAAAATGAGTTTAATTTTAGATCAATCTCGAACAGATTTAAAAAGCACTTTATCCGAATTAGATCAGCATAGCCGATATAACGAAGAAATTTTAAGATCTATTAGCACAGGGGTTCTTTCGGTTGATGTTAAAGGTAAAATTACGACTATTAATAAAAAAGCCGGCGAATTGCTTAAGCTTGATTCGGGAGAATGGATTGGAAAACCCGTTAGGGAGCTTTTAACCTTAGACTATTTCCGTACATTTGCTGAATTAATCAGAATGATGAACGAACACCGGGTTGGTCATATACAAAGAGAGCTCAGAATTAATGTGGGCGGGGATGTGATTCCGATGTTACTACATTTATCGATTCTTAAATCTCAAGAAGGTTTAGAAATCGGTAAGCTAGCTGTTTTTGATGATTTAACAACTATTATTCAGGCTCAAAGAGCTGCGGCCTGGAGAGAGGTGGCCCGAAGAATTGCTCATGAAATTAAAAACCCTCTGACCCCTATTAAACTTTCAGCTGAGCGATTAATTCGAAAATTTGGTAACCAAATTACAGATCCGGCGTTTCAAGAAAGTGCAACCATGATTATAAGGCAAACCGATGAGTTAAAAAAAATGGTCAACGAGTTTTCTCAGTTCGCAAGGCTTCCTGAGACAAATCCAAGACTGGGGCAATTAAATGACCTTATTCAATCTTCACTCACTTTGTATAAAGACAGTTACCGAGATATTGCATTTAGTCTTGAGCTGGATTTTAATTTGCCCCTGTGTATGTTTGATCCCGAGCAAATGTTAAGGGTGATGAATAATTTAATAGATAACTCGGTATCGGCGATTAAAAATCAATCGGTAAAAAATATTTCTGTGGTAACTGAATTTGATGAACAGCTAAAAATTGCTAAAATTCGAGTTTGTGATAACGGGCCAGGGATTGAAGCCGATCAAAAACTCCAAATTTTTGAGCCCTATTTTACTACGAAAAATGAAGGTACAGGCTTGGGTTTATCCATAGTCAAACGTATTATTGAAGACCATAATGGTTTTATCCGTGTTTTAGATAATGATAACAAGCGAGGTGTTTGCCTGCTTATAGAATTGCCGACTTATTGATGCTTTTTGTATAGAGGAGTTTATTTGGACAACACAGATGGAATTAAAATTGTTGGAGCCTCTGAGCATAATCTAAAAAATATAGATTTATTTTTGCCTCGAAACCAGTTTATTGTGGTAACAGGGCTGTCAGGCTCAGGAAAATCGAGCTTAGTTTTTGATACCGTTTTTGCCGAAGGCCAGCGCCGATTTTTGGAAAGCATGTCCACTTATGCTAGGTTTTTTTTAGAGCAAATGAAAAGGCCTAAAGTCATTTCATTACAAGGTCTCCAACCCTCGATTGCCATAGATCAAAAAACGACTTCACTCAATCCCCGGTCAACTGTTGGTACTGTTACCGAGGGTTACGATTATTTAAGATTGTTTTTTTCAAAAATTGGGGTGGCCCATTGCCCAATTCATCACTTGCCTACAAAAGGACAAGATGTTGAACAAATGATTTATGAGATAGAAAAATTACCGCTTGGGACCAAGTTTTATATTTTAGCTCCCGTAGCTCAACAAAAAAAAGGGGAATTTTCAAAAGAATTAGAAATCTGGAAAAAGATGTCAATTTTAAAAGCTAAAATTGATGGTCAGTGGGTTGATTTAACTTTGGTCACAAAATTAGCAAAAACTAAACCCCATGATATAGAACTTGTTATTGATCAATTAATAATTAAACCCGAAAAAATAGAGCGTTTAAAACCATCACTACTTAAGGCTTTAAATTTAGCTAAAGGCCAGCTGTTTATTGAAACCAGTCAAAATGAGCGCATTTATTTTTCTGAAAATGCGGCCTGTCCCGAGTGCGGTTTTAGCTTTCCCGCACTCGATCAAAGACTTTTTAGTTTTAATTCTCCGCGTGGGGCCTGTCCCACTTGTAAGGGGCTTGGAACTCTTGATTTTCAAGAAGAAGAAGTCGCCGATTGGCAAGGAGATCGAAAATTAATTCGTTCTGTCAGGTACACCGCCACTGATAAAAAGCTAGCTTCGGCGATAGAGGAGGGTGCGGTAACTTTAAAAAAATCAACACCTTGCCCTGATTGCGGCGGCAAACGGCTTCGCAAAGAAGCTTTAAATGTATTAATCGATAATAAAAATATAAATGATTTATCAACTTTAGAACTTGGGGAGCTTAAAAATTGGCTATTTGAATTTAAAACTAAAAACTCCTCAAATATTGTTGTTCATAAAATTTTAAAAGAATTAATTCAAAGGCTAGAATACCTAATCCAGGTGGGGTGTGGTTACCTGACTTTTTTTAGATCAACGGATTCTCTTTCGGGCGGGGAGCTTCAACGGCTCAGATTGGCCTCGCAGCTAGGGTCTAATTTGACCGGAGTCCTTTATGTGTTAGATGAGCCATCAATTGGACTTCATCCCCGAGATCATAAAAAGCTATTAGGTATTTTAAAAAATTTGCAAGACATGGGTAACACAATTTTAGTGGTTGAACATGATGAAGAAACAATTTTAGCAGCTGATTATTTAATTGATATAGGTCCAAGGGCGGGTAAACATGGGGGAGAGGTTATTGCTAAAGGCACAGTGACCGAGGTTTTAGCGCATTCTGAAAGTTTAACGGCGCAGTACTTAAATGGTCAAAAATTTGTTTTTCAAAATTCGATTCATCTCTTGTTAAAAGATCAAAAATTTTTAGAAATTTGCGGCGCCAAGGGTAATAATTTAAAAAACATAAGTATTAAAGTGCCCATCGGAAAAATGACTTCGGTAACAGGAGTTTCGGGCTCTGGAAAATCAACGCTAATTATGGATACCTTATATCCAACGGTGGCAAATCATTTAGGGATTATTACAGCCGGAGCTAGCGAACAAGTCGAGAGCGTTAATGGAATGGAATTAATTGATAAAGTTGTCGAGATTGACCAAAACCCAATCGGGCGAAGTTCAAGATCAACTCCGGCTACTTATATTGATTTAATGCCCTTAATTAGGTTAGTTTATGCCGCTGTTCCTGAGGCTAAGGTGAGAGGGTATGGGCAAGGCCGGTTTAGTTACAATGTTAAAGCAGGCCAATGTCCTAGCTGCTCGGGGGCTGGGGTTTTAAAAATTGAAATGAATTTTTTATCTGATGTTACCGTTAATTGCGATGAATGTAATGGTAAACGATACAACCGAGAAACTCTTTCAATTAAATATAAAGAAAAATCAATATCTGACGTGTTAGAAATGACTTTTGCAGAAGCTTTAACTTTTTTTGCAGCTCACCCTTTGATTAAACGAAAAATTGAAACAGTAGTAAAAGTGGGACTGGATTATCTTCAGTTAGGTCAAAGTGCTACCACATTATCGGGAGGCGAAGCTCAAAGGATTAAGTTAGCTAAAGAGCTTTCTCGTAAAGCAACCGGAAAAACTTTATATATTTTAGATGAGCCAACAACAGGATTACATTTTGAAGATATTCGGCTTTTGATTATTTTACTTAAAGAGCTTACCGTGCAAGGGAATACGGTTATCATTATTGAACATAATATGGATTTAGTGGCTTCTTCTGATTGGGTTATTGAGCTGGGCCCCGAGGGCGGAAACGAAAATGGGGGTAACCTGATTTATCAAGGTACCCCGTTTGATTTTATCTTATATGCACCTAAAGAGTGTGCCTCGTATCCTTATTTAAAAAATAAGGTTAAACTTGAACTGTGACTTCAACAAAAAATATATTTTCAGTGCCTGTAATTTGAAACGGAATAACTAAAGTTGTGCCTGAGTGATACTGAGAAATATAAAATTTACCTTGAATAACTGTGGGTATCGCCATTTCAAACTGATATCCCATTTGGTTTAGAGTTGTTTTGGCCGTGCCATAAATTTGATTGGTCATTTCACCTACGGCATCAGTCACATCAGGCGTGAGTTCGGTATATTTTTCACCCAGCATATTTTCAAGAATTTTAAAAATTGAATTTTGAGTATAACTAATAGTAAGGGTTCCTTTCATGTTTCCGGCAACCATACCGACCATTCCGGCCACCTCGCCGCGTGACTCAAATTTGGTTTCAATTTTAGGTCCCAAAGGCTTTACATCTGTTCCTGCCATAAGAGATAATGTTTTTACCACGCCATCTACAAAGGCATTTAAAAAGTTTTTATCAAGTAGTGGGTTTATTTCGATTTTATGTGCAGCTCCCATTTTAGCCCCCTTTATGCTGCTTTAGCAGGGTGATGTTTGGCGTAGACTCTTTCTAGTTTAGCTCTAAGAGTTTGCGCGTTAAAGGGCTTAACAACATAATCAGAAACGCCAGCTTGTGCCGCTTCAATAATATTTTTCTGCTCGCTTTCTGCAGTTACTAGCATAAAGGGAGTTGATCTTAAATTGGGATCAGCTTTGGCCGCTTTTAAAAATTCAATTCCTGTCATCCCTGGCATATTCCAGTCAGAAATAACAAAGCCAAATGGTTTTCCACTTTGAGCTGCGGCTTGCATAGCAGCTAAGCCTGGTTTTCCGTCATCGGCTTCTTCAATTTGTGAGTAACCTAATTCCATAAGTACTTTTTTAATAATCTTCCTCATGGTAGCAAAATCATCAACAACTAAAAATTTTGTATCTGGTTTAAACATATAAAATCCTCCCTACAAATATCCATTCGGTGCCACAAAAAAATACTTAACAGTTTTTTTAAAGAAAATAATTTGTTATTGATATTGATAGCTTAGCTGCTAGACCAAATTATCCTTGAGCCCTTGCGCATGGATAGCGCCATGCATGCAGGGGCTATGGAAGGCCGTGTCTCAAGGATAAAAGGAAGAGTTCACTTTTGATCTGTGCAAAGATCAGTGTGTCTTTATAGCCTAGAATCAGCTATGCCCAAAAAGGATAAGTAGAGATTAAATTTTCAGTAACAATACCTGTTATTAATGTGGGCGGTGTTATATCAAAGGCTGGGTTGAGTGCCGTTGATATTGAATTATTCCATATACCTAATACTTCGCTCTGATTACGCTGTTCGATAACCATTTTTTGATCATCTGAGGTTTCAAAATCAAATGTGGTTGAAGGTGCTACCACGTAAAAAGGTATTTTAAAATGAGCCGCAAGAATGGCTAGATTAAGGGTTCCAATTTTATTAGCGACTTCGCCCTTTTTAGTAATTCTGTCGGCGCCAACAAAAATTTTGGTAACAAGTTGCTCTGCCATTAATGTGGCTGCCATATTGTCGCATATAACATGGTGGGGGATTTTAAGTTGACTAAGCTCATAGGCCGTAAGCCTTGCGCCTTGCCCTAAGGGGCGTGTTTCTGAAGCGTATACATGTTTGATAAGCCCCTGCTCAAATCCCTGCTTGATAACTCCTAAGGCTGTTCCTATGCCTGCAGTAGCAAGGCTTCCTGTATTGCAATAAGTAAGGACTGACTCATTTGAGTTGAGTAGGCTCACCCCCTGTTTAGCCATTGCAAAACAAAGCTCTTGGTCTTGGTAAAATAGCTCAATTGCTTTTTGAAGTAAAAATTGAGGATCATTATTATGAGTTAAATAGTTTTGCCAGCAGGAGTTTAAATTATTGGCTAAATTCACAGCCGTGGGGCGGGCCTTTTTTAGATCTTCATAAACTTGATAAGTTTGGCTAGGCGTGTGTGATAAACTGTAGTGGCCTAAAAACAAACTTGCTGAAATGCCAATCAAAGGGGCCCCTCTGACTTTTAAACTCTGAATAGCCTCAATCATGTGTTCAGGGCTAGAAATAGGGACCCAGCTTACTTGACTTGGTAACAAGGTTTGGTCAAGTAACCTAAGCCCTTGGGCTGGATCATAAGCAAGTGATAAGCTTTTAATTTTATGATTCATTGTAAGCGGCATAAGCTCCATAGATTGATATAAAAAAGGGTATAGAAAATCCTAAATAGCCAACTTGTAAGTAAATCATTCCACCTAAAAAAGATCCAAGAATAAAAGATAATATGGTAGCCAGTCTTAAAAAACTTCGAAATTGCTCTTTTTTAATTTCATTTGGGGGGTGTTTACCAAATAGGGTTCGAATAAAGCCAATTCCTAAATCGGTCGTTAAGCCGGTTAAATGGGTAACCCTAATAGTCGAAGCCGAGGCCGAAGAAATGGCAGCATTGATCAATCCGCTTGAACCGCAAAGTAATGCAATTAATAAAAAATCGTGTTTCAGTTTTATAGGGTTACCAAAAATACCAAAGTAACCAATTTTACCAAAAATGAGAGTTATAAGCATAATGGCTGATACCATCAGCATAACAGGCGCAAAACGAGCCTTTGGGGTTTGAAGCAGAATATTTTTTTCGGTAATATAGGCTGAGATCATAGCACCCAATAAAAAAAATCCGGGAATAGTTAAATAGGCCAAAGAGGCTAAAAAATGTGATTTCGCAAGTTCAACCCCTGTTAATGTAGCAAAGCCTGTAACATGGGTAACAAAGGTATGGCAGGATAAAAGCCCGCCCGCATTGATATTACCGGCTAAAAATGAAAGTAAAAACCAATCAATATAGGTTTTTGATGGGATTTCATCGGAAAGCGTGTGCGAAAACATATTAGGTACTCTCGATGTTAAAGGTGCTGTTTAATACAGCATTTTTAGCAATGCATTTATTTATTAATATACTTTTTAACAAGTTACTCTGGTGGATTAAGAGAGGTCAAAATGTTTTTGGTCCAATTTTATCTCTTATGGTTTGTAAGTCCAAAATGTGTTGATGAGATAACGTTGTAAGGCCTCCTAGACTTTGGGCCAAATATAAAATTAAAGCGGTGTGCTCAAGTCTTTCCATTCCATTATAAGCTTCTGATAAATCTTCTCCCCAACTTAAAGCTCCGTGACGTGCTAAAATCATGACTCGGTTATTTGCAATATAGGGTTTTAGGTTTGTAGCCATATCTTGAGTGCCAGGTAAGGCAAAGGGAACAATAGGGATGCTGCCAACAGCTAATATAAGCTCAGAAAGGGGTTCCTTGGGTAACTCAGTTAAATCGGGTCTGGCAATAGTCCAGGCAATGGCATGAGGCGGGTGAGCATGAATCACCGCTTTGGCAAGGGGTTGGCTTTTATAAACTTCAAGATGCATAAGCATTTCGCTAGATGGCTGGCCCTTTAAAATTTTGCCAGAAAGGTTTATTACGGCTAATTCATTAGGTTTTATAAAAGCTTTATGTTTTGCTTTTGGGGTAATTAAAATATGGTTTTGATCAATTCGGTAACTGAGGTTGCCATCACCGGCAGCTAAAAAATTTTTTTGGTGTAAAAGTTTGGCCGTTTGAACAATTTCTAAAGCGGCCTGGGCATCAGTTTTTAATTCGATCATTTTAGTCCTGTCATTTTAATTTCATATTATTTTTTATTTGAACTTAAAAAGCGAGTCATTTGGTTTCTTATTTTTTGAGCTTTTATAAGTGTTGATGAAAAATCTTTAGATTTTATTTTTTTGTTTTCCATTAAAATGTTACCTGCAACCATGGTTAAATCAACTTCTAAGCCTTGGGTGCAGTAAACTAAGTGGCTGGCCGGATCAGACAGAGGGGTTAGATGAGCAAAGTGGGTGTCAATGGCAATGAGGTCCGCTTGTTTGCCAACTTCAATTGAGCCAACTAAATGTGACATGCCTAAAGCTTTTGCCCCACCTTGAGTGGCCATCCACAAGGCATCCCAAGCTTTAAATGAAGAAATATCGGAAGATAAAACTTTTTGACCTTTGCTGGCTAAATCCATGGCTCCAAAAAGAGATAAATCATTGTTACTGGCTGAGCCATCTGTGCCTAAACTCACATTAATGTTTTGTTTTAAATATTGGGTAACGGGGGCAATTCCAGAACCTAATTTAAAGTTACTATCGGGGTTATGAGCCAATGAGGTTTGTGTTTTTTGAAGCAAATTTTGATCAGCTTTTGAGGTGTGTACCACATGGGCACAAATTGTTTTTGAGTTTAAAAGTCCAAGCTCATATAAATGTTGCGTGGGTGATTTTTGATAACGATTTTTAATGTCATCACCTTCGGTAACGGTTTCTGCCAAATGGATTTGCACAAGGCAACCTAAACGTTCTTGATATTGGGCTACTTGTGTTAATAAATCAGTTGAGCAGGTGTAAGGGGCATGGGGAGCGAGGCCCACTGAAAGTCTTGGGTGAGATAAATATTTTTTATAGAGTTTTTCAAACTTATTAAATAAAAGCTGATTTTGTTCGGGTAACCCTTCGGGCGAAGGAAAGCTAATTAATGGCTGCGAAAAATGGCCACGAAGTCCCATCTTATCCCAAACTTGAAGACCCTTTTCAGGATAAAAATACATATCGGTTGAGCAGGTGGTTCCAAATCGAATGCATTCGTAAGCTGCTAACTGAGTGCCAACTTCAACAAAAGATGGGGTAACAAACTGAGCTTCGGCCGGAAAAATTTTATCAAATAACCAATTTTTTAGAGGCAAATCGTCTTCGAGCCCTCTAAATAAAGTCATAGCCAAATGAGCATGAGTATTGATAAGTCCCGGCATGACAATATGATTTTTTAGATCAATCCATTTTTTTGATTTTTTTTTGTACTCAGGTTTGTATGGCCCAACAAAAGTGATGATATCTTTATGTATACCGATAAAGGCATTTTCAATAATTTGTCCTTTTTCTTTCATGGTAACAAGATAGTTCACTTTGATACCTATGCTCCAAGGGTGAATATTTTTTGAGGCGGATTTAATTTTTTTCATTGGTTAATACCTCTTTGATAAAGCGATCAATGGATTGAACAATGGTATGGGCTGATAGACGACAGGTTTGCACAATATCTTCGTGGTTAAGGCTCTGGGAGCTTAGCCCCGCACCTAGGTTACTAATAAGAGATATGCCAGCAATTTTGGCCCCCGAGTGCTTAAGTGCTATGGCTTCCCAAACAGTTGACATTCCGACGGCTCCAAGTCCCCAAGAGGCAAAAAGTCTAACTTCGGCATGGGTTTCAAAACTAGGCCCAAGAAGTCCTAAGTAAACACCTTCGGTGGTATTGTGACCGAGTTGATTTAGGATTTTACGAATTTGGTTTTGCCAAGCCTTGTGGTAACAGTTTCCCATATCAGTAAAGCGAGGGCCTATTTCAAGCTGAGTGAGGGGACTGGTTGGATTTGTTCCAATTAAAGGATTTTGTCCTGTTAAATTAACGTGGTCAGTAATGACCATGGCATCACCTGCGTGCATATGCGGGAGCAATCCCCCTGCGGCATTTGTTAAAATAAAGGATTCAATTTGAGCAAGCCGAGCCAGCATAACAGGTGTTACCACAGTTTGCGCCGAATGGCCTTCGTAGCCATGAATGCGGCCCGTTTGAAACTGAATGGCCCGATTTAGTTTTTCATTGTAATAAACAACAAATGATCCCTTATGATCAGCCACGGTAGTTGAAATCATATTAGGAATATCAGAAAATAAAATTTGATCTTTTAATATCCACTCGGGGCTTAGGCCTGATAAGGCCTGCCCAAAGCCTGACCCTAAGACCACATGAAACGACGGGGTAACAGGTGAAGCTTTTTTTAAAAAGTTTTTATAGTAGGTCAGGGTTTCATTTGAAATGGGGTATCCCATAATAGGCTCCTATTTTGTAATCATCTTTATTTTGGATGATCTTTTTTAAGTTGATCAGGCCTGTCTGATATTAAAGTTTATGAAAAAACTATATTTTTAAGTTATATTTGTTAAGTTAAATTAACAAATATAACTCAATAACTAAGCATATTAAATAATACGATTTATAGTATTTGCGAAATAAATTATGTTTAAATGTGACTTTGTTCCAAATAGGGAGCCAAGCATCATAAGCTCCTTTTAAGGTCATATCTTGGGTGACTTTACCTATAGATTCCCTTTAAATAGGGACATCGGAGAGATGGGAGAGCGGCTGAATCCGCTTGCTTGGAAAGCAAGTAGGCTCGTTAAGGGCCTCGCGAGTTCGAATCTCGCTCTCTCCGCCATGATAGTGGAACATTTCGTCAGGCATTTTTAGCTAGACGAAGGTGACCTTTTAACTAAATCCGATTGTAAAATAAAATCTATTATAAAGCTTGACCAACAAAATTCATACATGTAATACATTACATGTATTTATATATATTAGTGTAATATATTACATTCTGAGGTGCAAATGATTGGCCATGGTATTTTTGAACAGAGTGATAGTTTTTTAAGAGAAAAAAATCGAATGTTTCAAAGATATTTCAATAAATCAATTTTAAAGAAATCCCCAGCTATTTTACTGCTTGGACATCGTGGAGTTGGAAAAACAACTTTGATCATACAATTTCTTAATGAGCTTTCTAATTCCAATCATCCAGTTCTTTATATACAGGCAGATCATATCTCCATTGGAACCCATACTCTTTACGAAATATCTGACACTTTTTATAAAAATGGCGGAAAAACGATCTGCATTGATGAAATTCACAAGTACCAGAATTGGTCCAAGGAGCTGAAAAGTATTGTTGATAGTTTTAAAGACCTTAAAGTCATAGCCTCGGGAAGCTCTCTTTTAGAGTTGCAAAAAGGTAGTCACGACCTGTCTAGACGAGTCGTGACACAACACTTATATGGGTTTTCTTTTAGAGAGTTTATAAATTTTAAATTGGAGCTTAATTTAAGTCCTGTCTTGCTTCAAGAAATTCTAACTCATCACTCTATAGTGACGAAAACAATTTTAAACACACTGAAAGAAAAAAAAATATTAGCTCTTTTTAAAGAATATCTGAGGTTGGGTTATTATCCTTACTCTCAAGAGTTGGATCAAGAACTCTTTTTTATAACGCTAGAACAAGGCATTCACACCTCAATAGAGTCCGATGTGCCCTCAGTTTATCCAGAATTAACAGGAGTATCTACTAACAAGATTTTTCGGCTTATGCAAATATTGGCTCACAATGTTCCCTATCAAACAGATTTAAAAAAACTAAAGAATTTAGTCCAAATTAGCGATGATCGAATCTTAAAAAACTATTTAAATATTTTAAATGATACCGGACTAACCCGAAATTTATATTCAAGTGGTCACAAATTGAATTCATTAGCACGTCCAGAAAAAATTTATCTTAACAACACAAATCTAATGTACACGTTGAACTCAAAACCCAACTCTGAAATTGTTGGCACACTACGTGAAACTTTTTTTCTTACGGCATGCACACCTAAACATACAGTTTTTTATACAAAAAATGGGGATTTTGTCTTAGATCAAAAATACACTTTTGAAATTGGTGGAAAAAACAAGACACCACAACAAATTAAGGGGATTAATAACGCATTCCTAGGTCTTGATGAAATTGAAACAGGATACAAAAATATTATCCCGCTTTGGCTTTTTGGGTTTCTCTACTAATTTTTGGAAAGCTTATTTATAAATTCCATGATGGCATCTGTCCACTGTGCCGCCCTCTGTAGGATTCTTTAATCAGAGCCCGGCCGTCGGAACATAATGATTCTGGTCACGGAAACGGGAATTTGCGGCCTTCAGCCGCGTGAACTGTAAGCGATCCAACTCGCTTTCAATTACCCACAAAATTGACATTTCTCCGACCTTATATTTTGATGGGGTATGAACTCATGGATTGAAAATGAATTTAAAAATAGTAAGTTTGCAGATTTGCGACTAACGGAGTTTTTTTAAGTGGCTCAATCATTTTAAGAAGCCTTTTTAATCGGCGTCAAAGTCAGTTTAAAGCCCATCGTTTTTAAAATGGAAGCCAGCGTATCAATCGTAGGATTTCCTTTTTCACCGAGGGCTTTATAAATCGTCGCTGTTGAAATTCCTGCTTCTTTGGCGATGTCTTCCATGGACATATCAAAGGCTTGGGAAACCCTGCGAAGTGAAAGCAAGAAAGCAGGAGGAAAGTCCGCATTTTCTTCCAAAGAAGTTTTGAGATATTCAAAAGCCTCTTTTTTATTTTTTTTCAGTCGTTCCATCATCCAATCATCATATTTAACGAAAGGCTTGGAAGAAGCAGTTTTAGACTTCGCCTGTTTTTTAGTTGTCGTTTTTTTATTCATATCTTTTCCAATCCTTTAAATGCGATTTTGCTTTTTCAATGTCCTTACTTTGCGTGCGTTTATCTCCGCCCACCAAGAGCAATAAAATTTTTTGCCCTTGAATTGAGAAATACACCCGAAAGCCTGGACCGTAATCAATCCGAAATTCAAAGACATCATCACCAAGTCCTTTGATGTCGCCCAAGTTTCCAAACACCGCTCGGTCAATCCGAGCCTGAATGATTTGCTTTGTCTTTTTATCTTTCAAAGAAGTGAGCCACTTTTCAAAAGGGGCTTTGCCAGTATGCGGTTTGTAGATGCTTAACTCGTAAATCATTCATTTTCTATTATAGTAGAAAATATTAAAAATGTCCAGAATTTCTTATTTTTGAGGCTAATAGGCGACTAAGCCACTCAACTATAAGCCTTAAATCCAATCCGTTCGAGTCAGTTTTCCCAGAAAAATGACCTCACCAGCCAAAAAATCTTAGTTTTCCAAATAAAAAAGGTATTTCACCAGTAGGCATATCGCCCAAACCTATTGATTTAAATCATTATGTTTATTAAATACTTAGCCATGCGTAGGCGAATTAAGTCCGCCAATGACTCCGTTTTTATCTGTTGATACAATAGTCAAAAGCGTTCCAAAATCTTTTAAGGTATTTATATGGGCAATATTTTCATGCTCGGTGCGCATAGATATTCTGTAGGCTTAAAGTCAGCCAAGAATTTCTTATATATTTTCAATCACTTTGGGGTCAATCAATGACAGTGGAACATTTCGTCAGGCATTTCTGAGTACTTGCTCTAATTGTGGGCGTGGACTTTTTGATGCTGTGGAGAATGGCTTATCCTGAATATAAGAAAATAGAACGCATTGAGTAGGACGCATTTAGGTTCAAAAGGGCTCGCTAGCCATAAACAACAAAATTAAAATCACTTACAGGTCAATTTGAGTACCATTTTTGGGTCCTTTTATAAGTTTGAAATAATAAAGTGCCTTGGATAATGATATATTCAGAAACGAACTAAAAATAAAAGGAGACTATATGAAGTATGAATACTTATCTCATGGTTTGAGAAATGTTTTAAAAACAAGAAACATTACTTATAAAGATATTGCATTAAAAATGGAAATGTCCGAATCAGGAGTAAAAAAAATGCTTACAGCGAATGATATAAGCTATAATAAACTCACCTCGATTCTTGATCTGTTAGAGCTTAAACTTGAGGACTTAACTCCTCTTGCAATCAAGCCATATAAAAAGTTATCGGAAGAACAAGAGAGGTTCTTTATAAAGAATCCTAAGCATTTCAATTTTTTTATTCAATTACATCACTATAAAATGAAATCAGAGAATTTAATGAAAGCAAACAGCAAGCTGTCAAAGGCTAAAATGTCAAAATTTTTAGACGATTTAGAGAAAATCAAAATTATTAGACAGCTTGATGGAAAGATGCACTCACTTTTAGAGGATGGTTTTATAACAAGTGAATACTTTAATACTCGTTACCGAACAAATTATGGTGTTGTAATTGAAAAGCTAAATGACATTGAAAGTGGGCAGTGGAAATCTTGGATGTTTGAGGGTTTTGGAACATTTAGCCTATCTCACAATTCAGCTTTGGAGCTTCGCAATCAACTCCAATCACTATTTGATGAGTTTTCAAATAGGTCAGAAAGAGAAAAGAAGTTTTATGAGTCTAAAGACCTTGTGGATATTGGCACTCTGTTATTGAATATCCCAATGAAGATACAAGATGTTTTTCCAATAATTTGACTGTAATAGTTTGAGCTTAGTTGTTCAGATAAAAAGTGGTATTTGATTAAATCATAAAATACAAATCCCAGTTTTAATATTTAGCAGGGAGAGGGTGAGTGAGAATTCACTGAGATCGAAAAGAGCGGAGGTTCGCCATAAAGGCCGTGAGGGCCTTTATGCGCACAAGCCCCAAGAGTAAGCAAGGGGGTTGACGGCAGGAGCCAGAAACAAACTTTTTGTAGATTCTAAGCGCAGACTCATTTAAATCGGATGTGAGATGTTGCTTCTCGGTTTAAAGGCTTGATGGATTTAAATTTAACTCGCCACTTTTTTTTTGGATTTATATTTCTCAGCATATGCCTGAAGAACTTCCCGAACTAAAACCTGATATCGCCCTTCATATTTTTCATTCAGGGCCAATCTTTTCAGATCCTTAATTAGATTCAGTGGAAGTCTAATTGAGATATGAGCTGTTATGTTCTCATCTTCAAAATCCTTGACTGGAACGCTCACATTTCCTGTTTTAACAATTTTAGATATATTCTTAGCCATGGAGTTCCTCCCATCTTTCTAATAGAAGCATTCTATTTTCTTTTACGACCCTCAGAATTCGATTTAATGTTGCAGATGAAAACTCAGTTTCGGAATCTATGATCTCAAGACTTAACAAATTGATCCGAACTGATGCGCCCATTCCTTCAACATGAACATGCGGTGGCCTATGATCGTTCTCATTGATTTTATAGGCCAAATGTTTTGATGAAAGCGCTTTGATACGAGTCATACCTCAGGGTAGAATACAATACATACTGTATATACTCAATAAAAATTTTCTTTGATCTTACCTGAACAATGAGTTTGTTGGCTGTCCTATGCCTGGACAATTCATGATTTATTGAAAATGTTATGAATTCGTAGAACTCACCATTTTTTGATAGTAAAAGGTGAGGGTAAATTTTTTTGCCTATTTATTAGAATAAAAAATAAGAATTAAAAATAATGTGCTTTCCTGATTTTAAAGAGTAGGTGAATGGATCAGACTTCGCCATGGCAAAAATTTGCATTTATTCATTGGAACTATGTCCATTTCTAAATTCAAAGTCTTCGGGCAAGGGTTATTGATCCTTGCCCGATATCTGAGTCTAGTATAGATTTCCTCTGTACTGTATTCGCCAGATCAACTCACATTATAGAATAATCTGAGTTAAGGATAGCCCCCTAACGGACAATCTGCAAATCATTTAGAAACTTACTTTAAGTATTCAGAAAATATTTGATCTACTTCTATGGGAGGCACTTGATAGGCTAGGCAGCCAAGCTCTAATAGATAAAATTTTTGAATTTCTTGGGGGCTAAGATTTGGAAATGATTTATGCAAATCTTTAATTAATTTTTGTTCGGCTTTTCGGATCATTTGCCCATACTCATTATCGGCATTTTTATTTAAATAATAAAGCACAAATAAATTAGGCATTTTTTGTAGGTCAACTAATGTGGCTTTAAGTTGAATCATGTGCCCACTGTTTTGAGTGTTGCTATTTTCAGGAGTAAGGTCTCTTGATCTACGATCAAAAAATATTTGGGTAACAAATCGATAGGCTTCTTTTAGGACGGTGGATTTTTCTTTTCCGAAGTAATAGTAAATTAAACTTCTGGTAATGCCTGAAGTGCGGGCCACATCTGATACGCTCCATTGGAGATGGCCTTTAGCAAACTCAAGTTTTAAAATGGCACTGCACACAGCAAAAAAGATTTCATCTTTTGAAAAAGTTTTTTTTGATTTCACTTAAAATAATCCTCACAGGAGTTTTTACTTTTAGTCCTGACAAAAACCAAAGTTATTTGTCAAAAATCTCACTCACTTACTCAGTCACTTACTTATCAGGCACCATGGTTTGACAGTTAACCATAAAAACTGTCAACGAGAGTTCGTGCTATTTTTAAACATTATAGCTAACTTTGGGCAAGTTTGATTTAACTTAATCTAACGGAACTTAAACTAAAAAAGTTAATGATTTAAAAGGAGCCACAATGCAACTCATCGAGTCAATCGTTCAGCAGGCGGGTAAATCTTATCTCCAGTATAAAGCATCAAAATCAAATTATTCAAGGCAAGCCTTAGAAGAGCAACAATTAAATAACTGGAACAAAATTAAAAGATCTCTTCAATCAACAGCAATTTATAATGATCTGAATTTAAAATATATAAAAAGTTACTACGATTATGTCGAGCATGTACCTGTAGGGGATTATGATTTTTATAGCCCCTATGTGAGTCGTTTGGAAAGCGGCGAAAAAAATGTATTGTTTAATGATAAATTAGAGTGCTTTGGTCTATCTTCGGGGACAACGGGTAAAGATAGTAAAAAAGTTCCTCTTAATAAAATGATGATTGATCAGTTTTTAGCGGCTCAAAGACAAATCGCTGCACGAGTCACATTACTTGAACCATCAATAAATCCATTAGGGGCGGCTCGGTTAACCTTTGGTTCTGAGCCCGTTGTATATAATCAAAATGGATTTGATTATGGTTATATTTCTGGGATTCTAGGAACAAAAACACCTTCTTTTTTAAAAAAGAATACCTTTCCTTCGGCCAATATATTAAGCATTAGTCATTGGGATCAAAAAATATCGGCCTTAATTGATGAGGCGATGACTCAAGATATTCAAATCATAAGTGGTATTCCGACTTATTTAATTAGTATTTTTGAAGCTGTCTTAGCTAAGACTCATAAAAAACATATTAACGAAATCTGGCCGAATCTTAAAATATTTATTTACGCGGCCACTTCAATTAATCAGTATCAGCAGCGAATGGACGCTCTTGTCGGTCACAATCTTAATTACTATGGATTATACGCCGCGACCGAGGCGGCCATTGGGATTGCCCATAGTCCATTTTCAAACAATAGCCAACGTTACTTGTTTAACCCCGAGTTATTATACTCATTTACCAATCTCGAAAATCCAAGTGATATAAGGGGCATTCATAATGCCAAATTAAATACGCCTTACTATTTAAATATTGGCACACCCAATGGTTTTGTTCACTACTCGATGAAAGATGTTGTGAGTCTTGAGCAAGTGAATGATGAAATTACATTTACCTTTGTTGGTCGAAAAAACACGGGTATCAATTTGGCAGCAGAAAAAGTTACCGACAATCAAATACTTAATGCCATTATGGAGGCCAAAAATAAAACACAAAGCGATATTCACCATTACTTTGTTTCGCCCCGATTGATCAATGGTAAAAACTGTTACTCATGGACTCTTTTTGTAACCGATTTGAACCACACAAAACCTACTTGCTTTGCCGAACATCTTGATCAGGCAATGAAAATTGGAAACCCTGATTATTGTGATTGCCGTGAGATTGAGGTTATAGGCTCGCCTCATGTTCGATTGATCAATCATAAATATTTAGCTGATTATTTTGCAGCCAACCGCTCTAAAGGGCAGTTTAAAATGAAAACCACTTTTCAGTCTGATTTAGAGTATCAAAACTTTTTGGCTGATCATTTTCCGAAAGTTCAACTCGAGGATTTGCAATGATTTCGTTATATTTAATTTGGGGAGTAGCCTCGGCCGTAGCTATTGGGCCCGGACTTTATCATTTATTTATATTAACGGCCCAAAATAAAACTATCCCTTGGGTTGAGTTAGGTGGTTTAATTTTTGCTGATCTTATTTACTTAAGTTTATCTTGGATCGCTCTTAATTTATCATTTCAAGTCATGGTAACATTTGCAAGCGTCACAAATTTGTTAGCAAGTGGCTTGTTTCTTTACTTTTCTTGGACTTTTTTAGTTACCAAAACAAAGGCCAGTCTAGCTCCCCTAAAAAATGGATTTAAACCCATTTTTTTATTAACCCTTTCAAATTTAAGCCTGTTTGTGGCTTATACCATGATGCTTAATCCAATTGGGATTTTAACGATCAAAGAGCAGGCGGGGTATTTATTTTTATATTTTTTTACATTTGTTGTTACTTTGATTTTGGTGCTTTCTTTAGTCAAAGGCTTTTCAAGGCATATTAATGCCTATCAAAATAGCCTACAAAAATTAGCCGGAGTTTTGTTTTTTATTTTAGGTT
Source organism: Bdellovibrio sp. (assembly GCA_020720425.1). GTDB lineage: Bacteria > Bdellovibrionota > Bdellovibrionia > Bdellovibrionales > Bdellovibrionaceae > DYOP01. Next base: position 39,287 of record DYOP01000010.1, read on the forward strand.
CAAATTTTATTTTAAAAGCATTTATTTAGTTAGCTAGTTAGTTAGTATTTATTTGGTTACCATAAATTTAATAAGGAGATATTAATGTTAAAAAGAAATAATTTTTTATCGGGTTTGATGTTGCATGTGTTACCAATATTAACGGTACCATTTTTAAATTTGAGCTTCGCTAACGCTCAGATAGTAAACAGGGCCCATGCTTTGGCCGATACTTTGGCCGATACAGAGCTAAATACCTATTCGTTGCGAGAAAGCCATTCTGGGCTAGAGGCCCGCTCGGGGTTACCTCAAATTGATTGTAAAAAAGTAAAATCTCAAGATGGGCAGTATTTATTTAAGTGTCAGCAATTAGGCTCAAATATTCAGTTTCATGTTTTAGATGTGTATGGGGATATTGCTGAAACCGCTTATTACCATGGTTTGTTTTTAGGGCCAGAAATATCGCAAGGGCTTTTAAAGGGAGTACTAGATCAAAAGGCTCAAGCCTTAGCGGCCTTAACGGATGAGCAAAAAAAGCAATTCGGAAAGCTAACCTCTTGTATTATGAATCACTATCGTAACGGGGTATCTGAAGAGTTTATCGAAATGAATAGTAGTTTTGCTCAGGGCCTAAGGCACAGTGGTACAAAAATCGAAGATGAGGAGCTTTTAGATATTAATTTAATGATTGAGCTTTCCATTGAAGCCGAATCTTTACAGCGCAAAATGGAGAGAAATGCAAAAGGTCTTAAATCAGATCTATTTCAACTATGTGGCCCTTATTTTGTTTGGCAAACTTTGGTTGATGTTATTAATGCCGTAGCTAAACCTATCGGAAAAATTAAAATGGGTTGTACAGGGCTTGCGACCTCTCAGACGGTTGATAATCAAATGATCCATGGTCGTAATTTTGATACGGGATTATTAGGTTACTATGAAAAATCGCCTCTTATTATTGTCCATCATTTGCCCGACGGAAATAGGGTTACCTCACTGACCACGGCCGGGCTTCATTATGGGGGAGCTGTGAGTGGATTTAATTCGTATGGTATTTCAATTTCTGTTCATGAGTTATCAACCGAGGGAACCGCTGTTTGGCACGAGGTTGAATCAACAGATTCAACCCCCTATTTAGCTCATCGCATTCTTATGGAGGCCCGAAGCCTTGATGATGCCATTAATTTAATTCAAGAGCGAAAAGGGTTTGGAGCTTGGACTTTATTGGTTTCGGACTCTAAAACAAATCAAGCGGCTTCGATTGAAATTTCTGGTAACACGGTCGTAGTGGCAAGATCAGGGGTATCACTTGCACAAAGTAACCATTTTATTGCTCCTGAAACTCGGCTTGCAGGATTTGAATATTCATTTAATAAAACTCTCGAATCAAAAAGTCGATTTAATTATGTTACCGATACCATAGTTAACTTAGCAGCGACTTTTAACATTCAAGATGCTATTAACACCTTAGGAGGTCATACAGATTATTTTACGGGGCTCCGAAGTTTTGGAAGAACAACAACAAAAGTTTATACGGCAGCTACTCACGTTATGAAGCCCAGCCAGCAAGAGTTTTGGATGACTTTTGGTGAAATTTACCCAACCACCCAAGGGCAATTTTTAGGTTTTCAAGTGATTGCTAATGAAAGAGGTCAGCTGCCGATTAAGCCCATTGGTCAAACCATGGCTGACCAGTTACCCAATTTAGAGTCCTGGTATCACTCCCAAGAAAAATATGTTAAAGCGTTTTTAGCCTTTGAGCATAATGCCTTTTCGTTACCGGCTACCGATTTAGCTTTACAACTTTTAGATGAAGCCATAACTCTATCAAAAAAAGATCAAGTCTTTGAATTTGCCTATCATTTTATGACCGCTCGCACGCTGATCTGGAAGGCTTATTTACAACAAAAAGCAGGACTTCCGTTTTTTCAAACCTTGGTTCAGGCGGGTCACTTTATTGATACTATCGAAAATCAACTTTCTAAAATGACGGTTCATCCTTACGAGGTTTTGCAGGTCTCTTTGTGGAAAAAAAGATTAGCTCAGCTTCAAAACACTCAAGTCGCGAGCCAAACAGATACTGTGATTGCAAACCAAATTAAAATTTTAAAGGTCGATTACTTATATAATTGGGAACTTCAAAAAATTGAAAACTCATTAAATACAGTCTTTAAGTGGAATCAACTCGAAAAGCCCGAATTCCCAACGGTTGAGTAAAAAATGATGGTGGTGGAGGAGGGATTTGAACCCCCGACCCGCGGATTATGATTCCGCTGCTCTAACCAACTGAGCTACTCCACCAATAAATAAATTTTGAGTCTCTAAAACGTGGTATCCTACTGTTTTTAGATAAATTGTCAAATGACTTTCAAGCTTTATATTGAATTAAGCCTAACGAGATAGGCACATGATGAATCCCTTTTAAGGGGTTTTTTGGTTTTTGTTAATGTAGGTACTTTTAAATTTTCGCTACAAATGGGCCGTTTGGTTGAGTGTCTGCCCATGTCCACTTAATTATTTTAAAGAAGCATTGCATCTTTATTGATCAACTAAAGCACTCCATACGAGTATAAGGAGCTATTATAATTAGCGTCTGAGGGGGCAAGCTAATGGATCAATTTAAAAACAATCAAATTTTAAATAAAAATCACGTGAGGGTATTGACCTTATTATTTGCCCTGTTTTTTTTAGGATGTCAGCCGAGTGATTTTTTAAATAGTGACAGTCGCTTGGAAGGCGGCTTTGCGTTAAACTCAATTGAGTCGTTTTTTTTATATTCTGAGCAAGTTCAAATTCAAATCGTAGACAATAATGGCCACGGCGTTTCGGGTGTAAAAGCTTTTCTTTCGTCAGAAAGTGCATTTTTGGCAGAAGGGACAATTGGCCAGTCTGTAGCTAATTCAGAGGGTGTATGGATTACAGGTGATCTTAATGGATATATTACGCTGACTCATGATTTGCTTAATTATAGCCTAATGACAGTTTCAGCTCAGGGGTATTTGCCAACCACTTATCAAAATATTTCGTGGACTCAGGGCTTAGTGTTTCCAATAGAAAAGGATTTTTATGCCTTGGGTGCCATTCATGTTTTGGCTCAGCCTAAGGGGTTTAAAACTCAAAAAGATGGCCAAGTTGATTTTGGGATTTCGGTATCATCGGCCAATAGGGACCAAATTTTAGGATTTCACTTAAATATGATATTATCTCCTTTTTCAGAGATGATGGAAATTTTAGGGCAAGATTTTACGGTGCCTAGTAACTTAGCTTTTCCTGAGCAAGATGAGTCCTATATTTTTCCTTTTACAATGGAAAAATCAAAACAAAGTATTCGGTTTTTAGGTCGGGGGCAAAAAACATTTGTTACCTTATCAGGTCGCTTTCCGGTTAAGCCGGTTTTTGATGCTATGAGAAATGATAAAAGTTTTTCTGATATTATGAATTATTTTGATATGAAAGGGGCCACGGTTACTGGTTGTAATCTTCAGTCCGACAATCAACAACAAAGTGTTACTATTAATGAGCAAAAAATTGAAGCTGAAAAAACATTTAAGCTTCCGGCTGTATTTAATCCCGCTTCTGAGATGCTTGTTGCGGTCAGTTTTTCGGAGCTTCAAGATAAAAGCTTTATTCCAGTGGATATTCGCCGAATTGAGTCTAATACAAAGCCTATTTTAAAAACATTAGGCCCTGCGCCCCTCTTACTTAATGTTAAGTATCCCGTGGTTGATTTAAGTTACCGAGACTTAGTAAAAACCATGTCCAGCCGTTTTGTGTCTTGGGAGCAAGAGTCAGTTGCCCCAGAAATGTTACCTTTTTTGAAATCACCAAAAATTTTATCTGACTCCTCGATGCTCGAAATTGAATTGCCCCAATTGCCCACGGGTTTAGCAGATAGGGGGATGCTTGTTGAGTTATCTTTAGTTATCGAACAAGAGGTGGGTGTTCCCCGAGTTGAAGGCGAGGAGCCAGATAGAGAAGGCGAGATGCCATCTGATCAAGCGACTGAAAAAGTTAATCAGATTCGACCTTTAAGAAAAATATATTTATCTCAATGGCAAGATAAAGTGATTATTAAAAACCCTGAGGGTTTAAAAGTTCCAAAAGGAAAAAAGCGTTGGTCAGTTACTTTAATGGCAGGTCCTACTATAGAAAGTTCGAATTCTAAAGACCTTAGAGCCGATGAGTCAGCAAGTCGTGGTTTGATAGAGTTATTTAATATTTCAAAGGTTACTCATGTTACTTATAGTGCCAAAGATTTTTAATTATTATAAAAACCGAGTTACGGGGATGGGCTTATTTTTAAGTTTATTTTTAAATCAATTGCGTGGGGGCTTGTTAAGCCATTTTTTTAGCTTATTTTTTTCAATATTATTTACCTTGTTTTTGAGTGCAGGCTGTTCTTCGTTAGATTCGCCCGTTACGCGCGCGGCGAACGAAATTAAAGAGCAAACTCATCAACGAGTTTTTTTTGTTGAATATAATGAGCTTTGGAGAGCCGCTCAGGTCGTTTTAAAATACCCAATGGCACTTAATAATATTGATGAGGGGATTTTAGAAACAGAATGGATACATGGGGCCGACGGTTTTTTGCCAGCCCATAATAAATCTGCTACTTTAGACTATCGATACAAAATTAGACTTTTGTTTGCCAAGGGTAACTTTAAATCGCGCTCATCGGTTCGGGTAACAATTTTAAAAACAGTTGAAACAATGAAAAGCTTTTTTTCGGAAGGGCGCCCATTAGCCAGTGATGGGATCGAAGAAATGTCCCTGTTTTACCGAATGGGCCGCGAAGTGGCGGTAGCAGAGGCCATAAAAAAAGCCGCTAAAAAATAAAGCTAAAAGAGTTTTGACCTTTTAAATTATCAAATATAACCTAAGGCGTAGTATATTTAGATAGGAGTGGTAACACGATGAGTTTTTTAAAATCGATAAAAAGAACGCACTATTGCGGGCAATTAACAAGTCAATTGGTTGGGCAAACAGTTTGTGTTATGGGCTGGGTTGATACTCGGCGTGATCATGGTAGCCTTATTTTTGTTGATTTACGAGATCGTCAGGGCTTAGTTCAAATCGTATTTGACCCCAGTCAAAAAGGCTTTGAAGCCAGTCATAAAATTCGATCCGAATATGTTGTAGCCCTTCAGGGGGTTGTTCAGCTTCGTCCACAGGGAATGGCTAATTCAAAAATGGTTACCGGTGATATTGAAATTAGTGTTCAAAAATTTGAAATTTTAAGTGAGTCAGCTCCTTTGCCCTATCAAATTGACGATAATGCCGTAAACGAAAATTTAAGATTAAAATATCGTTACCTTGATTTGCGTTCTCCGCGTATGCAAAAAAATCTTAGACTTAGGCATGATGTGACTTTGTTTGTTCGAAACTTTTTAAGTCAAAGTGGTTTTCTCGAAATTGAAACTCCTATTTTATATAAAAGTACGCCCGAAGGCGCGCGAGATTACTTGGTTCCATCTCGAGTTAATCAAGGGCATTTTTATGCTCTTCCTCAAAGTCCTCAAACCTTAAAACAAATTTTGATGATATCAGGTTACGACAGATATTTTCAAATTGCTCGCTGTTTTAGAGACGAGGACTTAAGGGCCGATAGACAACCCGAGTTTACTCAAATCGATATCGAAATGTCATTTATTGACGAAGAAGACGTGATTGCTCAAAACGAAAAGTTACTTGTTGAGATTTGGAAAAATTTTAAAGGTGTTACCATTGGTGCTGTGCCTAAAATGACTTATCAAGAGGCAATGGATAAATATGGTAGCGATAAGCCCGATATTCGCTTTGACTTGCAAATTGTTGATTTGATTCCCGCGCTGGGCGCCACGTCGTTTCAGGTATTTAAAGATGTTTTAGCTCGTAAAGGAGTAATTCGTGGGTTACCTGTACCTAAAGGAGCTTCTGAGTCGAGAGGTTACTATGACCGATTAACTGAAATGGCAAAAACCTACGGCGCTAAAGGCCTGGTATGGGTTAAAAAAGAGGCTGATAAAATTCAATCCTCAATTTCGAAATTTTTAACCGAGGCAGAGCTTCAGGCTTTGTGTGACCGAGCGCAAATAAAAGTGGGCGATGGGCTTATTATTGTTGCTGATGAGTTTGATGTGACTTGCGCTGTTTTAGGTGCTATTCGCAACCATTTGGGGCAAACTTTGGGATTAATTGATACAACTCAAGATAAATTTTTATGGGTTGTTGATTTTCCTCTATTTGAGTATTCAGCTGATGATAAAAGATGGGTCGCACGTCATCATCCTTTTACTTCGCCTAAAGATGAACATGCCGATATTATGATTGGTAACCAAGAGTCCCGTTTTGGAGAATGTCTAGCTAAAGCTTATGATTTAGTTTGTAATGGCTACGAAATTGCGGGTGGCTCAGTTCGAATTTTTAGACCCGAATTGCAGCAGTCTATGTTTAGGGCTTTAGGATTAACGGCAAAAGATATTCAAAAGAAATTTGGATTTTTTATCGAAGCGCTTAAATATGGCACGCCTCCTCATGGTGGGATAGCTTGGGGTATGGATCGTTTAGTCATGATTTTAGCTAATACAAATGCGATTCGAGAAGTTATAGCCTTTCCGAAAACGGCAAAAGCTACGGATCTTATGTCGGAGTGTCCAACCCCTGTCGGGTTTGAGCAATTATCAGAGGTCGGCATAAGGCTTACGCCCGCAGCAGAAAAGTTAGTTTCAAACGATTAAT
>DYOP01000010.1:46079-48078 GCA_020720425.1 Bdellovibrio sp.
GAGGTCGGCATAAGGCTTACGCCCGCAGCAGAAAAGTTAGTTTCAAACGATTAATTTTTTTAAGGCACGGCCATCCTGGCCTCTGCATGCGTGGAGCTATCCATGCGCATGAGGCATGACGGATCAAGGGTGAGTCATTTCCTTTATCCTTAAGGCACGGCCATCCTGGCCTCTGCATGCTTGGGCCCATCCATGCGCATGAGGCCTTAAGGATAAAGGAAATGACTCACCTTTGATCCTTCCCCACAAGTTTTTTGTGGGTGAGTATGGGTATATGAGTCGGATTATTTTAAAAAATATATTCGGCCTTTTGTTTTGCCTTGAGTTTTAATTTTAGGGTAACTTTTTAAATCTCGTTCGGCTTGCCTGGGGTGAACCGTGTGATTTAAAAAAATTAAATAATCATTTACACAGATAGAAGTTTTAGATTTTAAAAGTAAGCTCAGTTGCTCTATTCGTTTTTTTTTAGAAATCAAAGTTTTTTTTATGCTTTGATTTTTTTGAGTGATTGGGATTTCATCGCAGTAGTAACCCCAAGTTTCAAATAGAGTTAAATTTTTTTTAATCTGACCCATACTGTTTTTAGGATTAATTCCGTACAAGCCCACATAAAATGATTGAAAGGGCGCCTTGGGCACTCCGGATTGAATACATTTTTTAAAAGCATCAAAGTCTTGAGCTATATTGCTATTTTTAGTTTTTAAATTTAAACCAGCAATATCAAGTAAAAGGCAAAGAGCTTGAGGTGATTTGGCCTTTAAATTAAGGGTTCTTAACTTAAAAGGGTTAAGACCTTCATAGAAAAGTGAAATATAATTAACAATAATTTCAGCCCCTCTTGGGTCAAAGCGGCTCATTTGGGAAAAATCAATTAAGTCTATATCTCTGACCTGATTAGGGCTGCGCTGAAAGAGATCATAAAAAAAGATGAGTCGATTGCGGTCTGGTAACATTAAACATCCTCTAATTCTAAAATCATATCTAAAAACTCTACGGCTTGCTCAACGCCATGAGCTTTGTTTTTTTTCAGAAAAGCCATTTGTTTATCTACGATGGCAAGATTGGCTCCTTTTTTAACAAGAGCCCTGGCATGTGGAATATCTTTTTGTCTGTGAGCAAAGCACTTCATGATTAATAAATCTTCTTTACCAAGCGCTTGCGCCGTTAGTTTAGAGCCTTCAAATACAGTTTTTAGGCGAGTTTCAAAGTCGAGTGGTAACACATGAGTAAAGCTTGCAAAATAGGGGTTAAGCCAGTCATTGGGTAGGTTTAGCTCTCGTGCGACTTGTAGAACAAAAATATTAAGTTCATCAATAGAGATTCCCTTGGGGAGAGCATCAATGTCGTAAGTTGCTAAGGGGAAATCATTAGAAAGGACCAATGCCCACCCTCCGCCAATGATAAGAAGGCACGGGCATGGCAACTTTTGATCTAATTTTTGAAGAGATTTAAGCATGATGTTTTTATTTAGTGTTTTGTGCATACAGCTATAATACGACATTATAATAAATGTCGCAATAAAAATTAAAATTAGAAATTTTCATCCTAAATCCTTGCAAATTTATATAATAGACTTCTTTCATATTGATTTATGCTTAAAGCGGCGTAATTGCCTCCAGCTCTGTGTCATAAGGGAAAAAATGGGATCCAAGTTCAATACTTTCGTGTCCTTTTTTCCCTTATTCGTTGATCTGAAGCCAATTTCTCCATTTTAAAATCAATATGAAAGAAGTCTAATCTAAAAGCTCACTCACTAAAAATTGGGGATGGGGAAGGATCAAAGTTAAGCCATACCCTTATTCTTAAGGCCTCATGCGCATGGATAGCCCCCAAGCATGCAGAGGCCAGGGATGGCCGTGCCTTAAGAATAAAGGGTATGGCTTAACTTTGATCAGTAATGCCTCATGCGCATGGATAGCCCCAAAGCATGCAGAGGCCAGGGAAGGCCGTGCCTTAAGAATAAAGGGTATGGCTTAACTTTGATCAGTAATGCCTCATG
>DYOP01000010.1:48178-52255 GCA_020720425.1 Bdellovibrio sp.
GCAGAGGCCAGGGAAGGCCGTGCCTTAAGAATAAAGGGTATGGCTTAACTTTGATTTGTTTAAGATTTTAGTGCTGACTCATTGGCATTTAATTCTGAAATAATTTTGGCTGTGGCCCCTGCCAGGGCCTGGACCTCTTTTTGAATAAGCTCTTTTGGCATAGGGACTTCTAAAAAGTTTTTTATTTGGCTAACTAAATCAGCTTCATTTAAGACTTCGACAGCGCAAAAGCCCAATAGATCAGAAACTTTTTTAGTTTTAAAATATATCGCTTCAGGACTGTTTAAGTGATAGGGGCCAAATACAACTCTGTTACCAGATGCCAAGGGTTCAATCACGCTATGAACATTTTTTTTAAAAGACCCTCCGACAAACGAGAAGTCAGAAAACTGATAGAGCTCTGCTAAATAGCCGACTTGATCAACTAAAAAAACATCTGTATCAAAATTAAATGTTCTAAAGTGGGAGTCATTACTTGTTTGAGAGTGTGCGGATAGTTCCGAAAAAAGGGTAAAAGATAACTGATTTTTATTAAGCCAGTTTTTAAGAAAAGAAATATGTGATTGGGTAGGCTCATGGGGAACTAAAATTAATTTTAAGCCAATAGCTTTTAATAAGGGGATAGCTTTTAATATAATGATTTCATCTTGAGGCCAGAGGCTGGCAAAGGTGACCACTTTATGGGTGCTGACATTTAAGTGAAAGGGCAATTTTTTTGGATTTAGAAACCTGAACAAAGCCTGATCAACGCGGGGGTCTCCCGTTTTGATAGATGTTACCCAGGGAAAGTAAGACTGAAAATAATTGAGATCATGAGAAGTAATACAAAAGATTTTATTTAAATAGAGATAACGCATTTTATTTAAAAATGAAGGTGGCTTATTATTATTAGGGGCAGAGGTTGCAATAAGAAATGTAGGAATGGCCAAATCGTGACAAGATTTAATAAATGAAAACCATAAATCGGTACGCGAAATAATAACATAATTAGGTTTAAGAGGTTTTAAAAAAAGAGTTGTGAGTAAACTGTTGTCCCATGGGAGGGCTAGGGGAAAGTGTTTAACAGGTAGGTTTTTGATAAGATTTAAAAGTGAGGGTGAGGTGTAGGTAATTATCCACTGAATATTTGGATTTTGCTTGGATAATGTGTGTATCAAATATTTTGAGTATTCAATTTCGCCGCTCGCGGCATGCACAAGATAAATTGGCTTATTAAAATCAAGTTTTAATTTTTTTGATTCGAGTAAAATAAAGTTTTTTAGTTTAAAAATTATTTTTAGTTTTTTAGGTAAAAAAAAGTAAAACCCCGCGAGTAACAACCAGGCCAGTGGAATAAGAGCAAAAGAGTAAAAAAAATAAAATAAAGAGGCGATGAGAGGGGCAGGGGGTTTGTGGGCTTTGACTAAAGAATCAGATGTATTTAAAAAAAAGGGCGACCTAGGATTGTTCATTTTTTAGCTCACCAAGGGGGCTTAGTAATTTTATTTTTACCGTGGTAACAACCTCTTCGGGGGTAATGAGAGTTAAGCACTGTTGATAATTGGGGTTTGTGCAGGGACCCTGACCATGTTTACTGCAGGGTCGGCAGGGTAAGGTTTTTTCTAGGATGGTGGTGCTTATGCGGCTAGGTCGTCCAAAGTGGGCCGGCCCCATCAGAGCGATGGTTGGTTTACCCAGTTGTTCGGCAACATGCAAAAGTCCTGTGTCGTTGGTTACCGTTAAGTCAGCTCGTTCAATAAGAGCTGCACTTTCGAGCAGGCTTAATCGTCCAGAAAAATTATAGACTCGGTTGGGGTCAACGCTTACAAGTTCGGTTAAAAATTTATCTTGAGGTCCGCCCAAAATAACAAAGTCATGATTTGGTAAAAAAGTAATCAATTGGGCCCAATTTTTAAGAGGCCATCTTTTTAATTCGTAAGCGGCCGAGGGGCAAAGGGCAATAAACTTTGTAAGTTTATATTTTTCGAGTTCTTTTGTTACAACATCTATCGAAATAATATCAAGTATCAGCTGAGGAGCGGGGGGGATTTGAGTTGGTAACCCCCAAGATTCAAGAGGGGCTAGTAAATCTTTTTGTGCGGTCCAGTCAGGCGCCATTCGGTTTATTTTAAATTTAACAAGTAACCATCGGTTAAGTCTGTGTATGGGGCGTTTTAAAAAAAATCTTTTTGGGCCCATTAAACTTTTAAATGTAGGGAAAAGTAAAAGTCCCAAATAAAGAAAAATTGATCTGAGGCTGTTATGGGCATCATAAATATGGGTAAAGTTTTGAGACCGTAACAAAACAAAAAAGTTCCACAAACCCAAGATGCCGTCTCGGCGATCTAAAGGCCAAACTCGAGTAACATGGGGATGAGATTGGGCAAGGGGAGCTAAGTCAACTCGAATGGCCCAGTGAACTTCGTTGGCCCATGGTCCTAAGACTCCGGCAACAGAAAGGCATTGGGTGACATCACCAAAGCTAGAAAATCGTAAAATAAGTACTTTTCGCTTTTGATTTATTTGATTCATAGTTCTCGATTAGGGTGCCAAACAAATGATAACTGATCAAAGACTTTTAACTGGTCAATCTTGATATAAGCGTATGAGCTAAGCCAAAAAAGTATTCGCCAGTTGTCAAAATTAAGGTTATGGTCTGTTTTAAAGGAGATTTTATTCATGTCAGAAATGTTTTTATTTACAAGTGAGTCGGTTTCTGAGGGGCATCCTGATAAAATGGCAGATCAAATTTCTGATGCTGTTTTAGATGCTATTATCGCCCAAGATCCCTATGCTCGAGTGGCTTGCGAGACTTTGTTAACAACAGGACTTTGTTTAATTGCCGGAGAAATTACCACCTCAGCTCACGTCCCTTTTGTACAAATTGTTCGGGATACGGTTAAAGACATTGGTTATGATGATACTGACAAGGGTTTTGATTATAAAACCTGCGGAGTCATTGTTTCTCTAGGTCAGCAGTCTCCCGATATTGCCCAAGGGGTTAAAAAAACCTTATCTGACGACCAAGGGGCCGGTGACCAGGGTTTAATGTTTGGATATGCTTGTGATGAAACTCCTGAGTTTATGCCTTTATCACTGTCGGTCTCTCACCAGTTATTAAAAAGCATGGCGGATTATCGCAAAAATAAGGGTGTACTCTGGTTAAGGCCTGATAGTAAAAGTCAGGTAACAGTTGAGTATAAAGATGGCCAGATAAGCCGTATTGATACAATTGTTATTTCAACTCAGCACTCAGAAGAGGTAACGCAAAAAGAGATTACTGAGTTTGTCGTGGATGAGCTCATTCCTAAAAATGTGCCCTCTCATTTAATTGATAAAAAAACTCAATTTTTTGTAAATCCAACAGGCCGGTTTGTCGTAGGTGGACCTATGGGAGATGCGGGCTTAACGGGGCGAAAAATTATTGTTGATACTTATGGTGGGCATGGAGCTCATGGCGGGGGCGCTTTTTCAGGTAAAGACCCATCAAAAGTAGATCGATCAGCCGCATATGCGGCAAGGCATGTGGCAAAAAATATAGTTGCGGCAGGGCTAGCAAAAAAATGTTTGGTACAAGTCGCTTATGCGATCGGCGTGGCCCAGCCAGTCAGTATTTTTATTAACGATTATGGAACATCTCAAGTGGGGCGGGCTGCATTAGAGCAGGCGATCAAAGAGTTTTGGGATCTTCGGCCCGGAAAAATTTTAAGAGACTTTGATCTTTTAAAACCAATTTATAAAAAAACGGCCAGTTATGGTCATTTTGGTCGGGATGAGTTTCCTTGGGAAAAGCTAACTCATGTTGAGAAATTAAAAAATCGTCTTGGTTAAATAATGGGTTAAAGGGAACTCAGGAAAGCTGCACTAGTACTACGACCATTTATTTTTGCCGGTTTTGATCCTGTTTTTCTGCGGCTTAAATCGACTGGACCTTCTCGCGACGAAAGGCCCGTGTAAAGTTTAAATACAAAACCGGAAAAAAAAATGGTCGCAGTACTAGCTATATGAGTAACAATAGCTGCAACAGTTGTAATAGCTGCAACGGTTGTAATAGTTGCAACGGTTGTAATAGTTGTAGTAGCGTCAAATTCTAAAACG
>DYOP01000060.1:0-8118 GCA_020720425.1 Bdellovibrio sp.
AACAATTGCAGCGGTGGGAGCCAGTCGATTGCATGATTGGGAGCCACTTTAGAAAATTAAAATCTTCTAGTTAGATATTTCTTTTTGATCAGGTATGATTTTTTTGAAAGCAGCCATGATGCGGAGCCATGGCTTGCAAGTTTAAAACTCAGATGAATTTGATTAAAATTCTGAGGCTTCTTTGTTAATGCTATTCACAAAAAATAGCATTCAACCGTTTTCTCACATCTGCCATTTCGACTTTAGAGGCAACATCAAGCTTTTCTATGAATCGTTTTTTAGAAATGGATCTGATATGTTCTCCACAAGCTTGGCTTTGAATATTTTTAACTGAAATGTTGGCTCGGGTCGGCCAATCCTTTAAAGTGGTCGTCAATGGAATTACAATCACTGTTTGAAGATGCGTATTCATTGAGTTTGGGCTGACGATTAAACATGGTCTTACCCCATCCTGCTTGCTTCCTCGAACAGGATGCAATTTAGCCTTCCATATTTCACCATTGAGGAGCTTTTTCATGATCCTCCTCTAGATCTGCATCAACCCATGCCGCATCTTCTTTACTTAAAGTAGAATCTTTAAACACCCACTGACTGTGATGAGGAAGATGTGCGCCCAATAAAATTTTATTTGCTCCGAAGGTAGAAACGTCAATGACATCACCCTCAGAGATATTTAAAATATCTTGAATCTCTCTTGGAAATATAACTCCTAATGAATTTCCGACTTTTCTTATTTTTAAAGATGACATAGATGCCTCCATTTATACTTATAACATATGTTATAACCATAGTCAAGACCACTCTCTTCTGAGACTTCAAAAACCCTTATAGTGTGTCACTAGGGAGTGATGCTTGGGGGGGCCATAAAGCTGTTACCAGAAATCTTAAATTTGTAACGACTTGCCGAGCTAAGTGGGGTTTTGTAGTTGTCTAATAGGGCTAAAAACAAACCCGCTTTTGCAATAATTGTATCAGAAGCTTTTAGATTAAGCTCAAACTGATAGTTACTAAAACGAGGGGTGATTTTACCTTGTTTGTTTTCGAGAGTTAAATTAATAAAGCCTTGTCCTTTTAAAATAAGAGGATCAGGCTCTGTGCCTAGGGCCATTTCTGAAATAATAAGTTTTCCGGCTGACAGCCTCGCTTTAATGCGCCCTGTAGTTAGCTCAAATCCAGGAATATTTAAAGGTCCCATGGCCGTATTAATCTCGGCTGAATAGACATTGAAATTTTTTAAATCAATCACAACATCTAAATCAGGTTGTTGATTAAAAGAGGGCTCGATAAGGCCCTCTAGATCGAGTTTTATTTTACCATCCAAAGGGACGCTCAAGCTTGCAATTTTTGAGATTTCGCTGAGCTCAATATTTTCTGCTGTAAAACTTATTTTGTGAGTGCTAAGGCCCGTTTCAGGGGTTTTAGGGCCAGATGTCATTGTTATTTGACCATGGCCTTTAAATAAGTCATCAAAGGCGACTTGCCCGGTAACAGTTTGTTTTACAAAAAGATCTAAAAAAGGTTTAAGTAAAATCGAGCCTACGTTTAATTGATCATTTAAAAGAGGAGAGCTGACTTGAAGATTTTGAACTTCAAAAGTGGGTGGAAAAAGCTGGATTTCAATTTTATCAAATAAAACCAGCATACTTTTACCAGATTTTTGATAAATTTGAAGGCTTGTAAAAAAATGAGTTTGATTGATCGGAAAAAGTAAAACGATAAAAAGGGTAACCCAAAATAAATAAGCAAGAAAGCGCCATTTTTGCTTCCAAATTAAAGTAAATATTTTTTTTAAATTCATTAGCGGCGTCCCTTTTTAAATTTGGGCTGCATAAATGAGGAGGGTTTATCGTCACTATCTGATTCGGAGGTCTGCTCTTGAGCGGAGTTAAGAGTGATGATTTCTAAAATAAGATTTAAATATCCAGGATTGTCGACAGAGGCCGATAGATTAAGAGTGTTAATTTTAACTAAAGCATTAATGGCTTCTATTTGTGAGCTAATGGTAACGGCTTGTCTGAGCGTTAGATTTTTAAGGTTTACGATAAGAGCATTTTTTGCAATAGCCGAATAAATTCCATCGGGTGAAACTTGGGTAGAAATTTGAACTTCTTGCTTTTGCTCGGGTAAAAGATCATCAGATAAAATTTGATTTTCGATTCGGCTTTTAACCCCAGTTAAAGAAATATCGGTATTCATGGCTGGGGCCAGATTGACATCTTTTTGCGTTAGCATAAGAATTTTGATTAAGCCTTGTTTATCTTGAACTTCGGTTAAAACATTCTCTGATTCGGAGTAAGACAAGTAAGAAGGTAAAATTAACATCAATACAATAATAAAGGGTGTGACAATAAAAATAATTTTTTTTGTATTTTGAGGTAGCTCTTCCCACTTGTCTTTTAGATTTTGGTAACTCGGATTTTCTTGGATTTTAAGAAGAGTTGTTTTTAAATCATCTTGCAAGCGGGTTTTAATAGAGATTATGTCCATTTGTTATCCCCTTAAAATGATTGTTTTATGTTAAATTGAAATTCAAAATAATCAGGATTTGTGTTTTCAGTTTTTACGGTAACAACTCCCATTTTATCGGCTAAAAGAGATAACGACTTTTTTAAAACCTCCGGTTTTAATCCGGTAGCGCTTTGGCCTTTAAGATAAACTTGTTGCCCTGTAATTTTAAGTTCTTTAATTTCTAAATTAAAAGTAGAACGTGAGGGGAGTGAGTCATTAACTTTTTTAAATATTTCAAGAGCCGAAGGTTTTTTAGCCAGCTCAAAAAGTACTTTTTTATTTTGAATTTCAAATTTAGAGTCTTTAATATATTTTTTAATGGCTTTGGTATTAGATTGTTTTTTGGGTAGATCGGCGACTACAATTCCGGCTTGTTTTAAATTTTCAGAGCTCGAATCTAAAAGAGTATTTGTAAAATCAACTCTTAAATCAGACCAAATCCATAAAGCCAATAGGCACGCGCCCGCCCAGTAGAGTGAGGGTTTGACTTGGGTCATAAGGGCTTCTAGGGCTAGGTTTCTTGGAGTAAAGGGGCCTTTTAAAAATTCAAATTTCGAATAGTGAGGTTTTTTAAGCGCTTCGATAGCTGAGCCTAGGGCCAAAATCATTTGATTTGATTTTTCGTTACCAGAAAGGGGCGAAGCATTCCATTTTTGTAAGTAATGTAAAAGATTAACATTGAGTTCAAGTTGCTGAGTTAGATAGGGGGCTAAGTGGATGAGGTGGCTGGTTCCGCCTGCGATATCGACCGTAATTATTTTTCCTTTATGCAGAGATTCAAAATCGAGCTGAACCAATTTGATTTCATGGACAAGCTCTTGAAGGGCTGAGGCGATGGTCTCAGAAAAAACAATTTGCTCATAAGTTGATTCGTCTGTTTGAAGTAACACAAAGCCTTTATCTTTGAAGGCTAAAAAGGCATCTGCAAAAGAAATTTCATAACGTTTGGCTATTTGCTGAATTATAAACTGAGCGCCCCAGTGAATCACTCTTGAATCTATCCACAGGTTATTATGGTAGAGATTAATAAGACTTGATTCAAAGCCAATATCAAGTAGGCAGGTTAAACTTTTTTGTGATAGCTCATCTGTTTGTAAATCAAGTGTTGTTTTGTGGGGGATTTCTTGAAAATCATGAGTGGCGCTATGCAAGCAGCTAGCAGAAGTTGAAAGATGTTTTATTTGTAATCCAAGGGATTGAAACAAATCTAATTGTTTTTGAATAGCAGAGAGGGGTGAAATAGCACTTAATGTAGTGGTCTCATTAGGCTTGTATTCGATAATTCGAAAATCATAAAGAACATTATCTAAAGAGTAGGGGAGATCTTCTTCGAGTTCAAAAGGTAACACTTTAGAGATTTTATTTTTATCTGAAAAAGGAAAAGATTTATAGCGATAACTTACTTTTTTATGGGGTAAAATAGTGCTGTAAATAATATCTAGGGGATTGGGGTTTTTTTGTTTAATCTTTTGTAGAATTTCAATTAAGGCCAGTTCTTTGTCGGCTTGTGGATCAAGCGGTAACATGTGCTCATCAAGCGAATCAATAACAAGACCTCGCTTAGTTAAAACGACTTCTGCAACTTTAACACTCTGGGCTCCAATATCGATTCCGATTGATCTAATCATTTCTCGTGCCAGTATATGATGCGAGGTGGGCCTTTGTCTTGTGTTTGCTTGGAGCCTTGGCCCTTAGTCGGGTCTTGTTTTTTTAACTCTTTATCGAGTAACTCTTTGGCTACGGATTGAGCCATCGTGTTACTAACCTCATCAATATCCCAAGCAACAGCTTCGATGGTATGGGTATTACCCCGATACTCACCAGTGCTTGTAATTTTAAAAGTTAAAATTTTATCAAATATCAGGGGAGTTTGAGCTTGGTTTTCGGTGGGGACTCGGCCCCCAACAGAGTTAACATAGCTCCAAAAGTCTTCGACGTTTTTAAATGGGCCACCTTCTTGAATATTATCTCGGCGCTTAACAATTTCTTGGGCAACTTCATCGGTGATGGATTCATGAAGGGACTTGATTACGCTGACAGGGGCTGTGTTCGGGTTAATCGCTTTTTGACCATAAACGGTTGTTTGGGGAAGTAAAAATTCATAAATTTCCGAAGTTATTCCTTCAACTAAGCTTAACTCTCCCATGCTTCTGAGGGCTCGATTAGGGGGAGTGTTTTCTTGGTTGGGATAAAAACTTTTTTCAGAGCTACCTAGGCTGCTATTGGTATCACCATCGACCCAGTCTTGAATAAGATCAACGAGTTCAGGGGCCTTGTACTTTCTGTTTCGACCGGCAAAATCAGGATCCGCTATAAATTTTTGTTCTAATATTTGAGTCAGCTTAAGTTTGGTAATTTCTTGAATTTTTTTTGAAGGCGAAGCTAAATCATTAAGATCAAGTTTTGAACCCTCATCCGAAATAACAGTAAAATAGCTTCCTTGTAAGGAAGACTCTTTAACAGCATCATTGATGCTTTCTTTTTCGACAGCTCCCACTTGCTCGCCCAAAACAGGTGGCCACATAAAAGGGTAACTCCATATCATATTAAGGAGATGAGCTTGGTCACCTAACTGCGAAGAAAATTGTTTAAGGGCTTGTTTATATATTTTAATTCGAAGAAGGCTTAGCTCAAGGCCCGATCGGGCTGAATAATAAGCCTGAACTTTTTGGACCGACCGGGCATGAATGCCATATTCAACCGTGGTTTCGTAGCTAACTTCGGTTGCAATCCAAACAATCAGAGTAATCAAAAAAACCGAGGTTAATAGGGCAATGCCTTTTTGATTGAGGTTAAATTTAAGTTTAAGTTTATGTTTAAGCTCATGTAAATGTTTAAAGTTAAGTTTAAGTTTCATTTTGTTATGTTACCTGACCCTGGACTTGAGCCGCCGTTAGCAGATGGGCTAGAGGAGGGCTCTTTATTGTTAGCAAAATGCAGATAAGTGATAATTTGCATAGAAATCGTTTTTTTTTGTTTTTCTTTTTCAGATTCAACTTTAAGGGTAATTTCTACCGCCTCGGGATACCTATGCTTTTGGGTTTCTTGACCCTCAATCGAGTTCCAGCTTGAAATCCAATCTTGTTGATTTTTACCTAGATAACGGAGTTTAAATTCGGTAACATCTTCTAATAAGGTAAAACCATCCGGAAACTCGTCAATATTTTGATTCAGCTGTGTGGATGAAAAACGAATAAGGCATTTTTTATCATCTTTTAAGGGGCAGGGAGCTACCTTATAACCAACTTTAACAAATTCTAAATAGGGATTTTCATTTGAGCTTGGGTCTTGGGGGGGGACAAGACTGTTACCGGTGTAAAAATATAATTTTTCATCGGTGCCCACAAAGTGAGTTTGGGGAGATGTGCGGTTGGCCATTTTTGCATTAAATAATTCTTTAGATTTAACTATAAGTTGGGCAGAGCTATCGGGGACTCCCGTCTTTGGAGCATCAGAATTAGATTTGATAATCTCTTCAGATTGCTTTTGAGAGCTTTGAAGATACTCAAGCTCGACATCTAAATAATGATAAGCCAATTGAAGATCTTTTTGAATAAGGCTAATCGTGTCTCTGACTTGGCTCATGCTATCAAGTTGAGATTGAATTTTTTGTTTGCTAACTAAGGCTTGCTTTATGGCCTGAGCGGCAAATAGGGTCAGTGTCGCTAAAATAGTCATGGCAATTAAAACTTCAAGTAAAGTAAAACCAATCTGTTCTAGTTTTTTCATAAAGAAGGTGCCCCTCCTTGAGCAGACAGATTGACTTGATCATAATCTACAAAATAAGTGGTTACCGAATGTTTAATTGGTTTTTTGGGATTTTTTTTATAGATTAGGGTAACCGTGACTTCTTTAACTGATTTATTGATGGTTTCAACCAGCTGTTTCATAACCGTAAGGGTCATTTGATCAGCTCCCCCAGACTCTGAGGTCATAAGGGTTGAAAGGTCCGGAAACTCTAGTTTTTTAGATTTTAATTCCCAAGTATAATCGGGGTAACCCTCTTCAAATTCACCGGTGTCATCGTCAGGGATGGAGTCAAGAGATTTACCTCGGTATTCAAATTCGATTTCGCCCATTTTTTGCTCAAGTAACATGGCCATCTCAAAAGCGGATTGAGTTTTTTTAAGCCTCATAAAGCTGCCACTCCAAGAAGTGACCAATAGGGTTAGACCCCCGGCCATAATGGCTAAAGCAATAAGGGTTTCAAGTAACGTAAACCCGCGGCTTGAAAAAAAATTTTTAGTCAATTTGTGTGGTGATCTCATCTAATTTAACGATACGCTCATAAATTTCAGAATGTCCAGTTAAGGGTGAAATGACAAGGGACCACTCAGCTTTATTGCTTGATTTAAGATAAATAATGGCGGGATCAACTAAGCCATTATTCCAAAAATAAACGTACTTTAGGTTTGTTTTTTGCTCGAACTGGGTTAGCACATCTGTTATTTGAATGGTATTGGGTAACTCCTTAGGTTTTTTTAGCATTTGGGTATCAATGCTATAGGCAGGCTCCGACCCCCCTGAGGGTTTGTTACTTTTGTCAGTCTCATTTTTTTCTTCTTTAGGGCGAGATCGTCCTGTTTGGGCAGGGGAGACCTCAATCCAATAAGACTGAGTAGCAGGAGGTAGGGCTAAGTCAAAAACGAGGCGGTAGTTAACTTGTCTAATGCGGGCGTTTTGTCTCATTTGCCGAGTTAACACGCTTAAATGGCGAAGGGTTGATTTAAGGTTACCCTGCTTAAAATTCATGCGCGGCAATCCAATGGCTAAAACGGCAGCTAGGATGCCTAAAACAACCATAATCTCGATAAGGGTAAAGCCTGATTTTTTACTGAGTAACATCATCTGAGGAGATGTCTTTATTATAACCATCGCCTCCTTCTCGTCCGTCGGCGCCTAAGCTTAAAATAGTAAATTGATTGCCATCTAAAGAGTAGCTCATTTCGCGGTTCCATGCATCTTTAGGAGCTTTTTTGATATAGGGTTCAGGTCCCCAGTTAGGGCACTCAGGATCGGCCGTCACAAGCCCATCAAGGCTTGAAGGGTATTTACCGCAGTCGGTGTAGTAAAGATTAATGGCATTCATGGCTTGGCCAATCATAATTTTAGTTTCTTGAACTTTAGCTTTATCAAGTCTTGAAGTGATTCCAGGGAGTAAAAAAGCCATAAGAGAGGCAATAATGGCTAAAACAATTAAAATTTCAATCAGTGTCATACCACTCGACGTATTGATTTTACTGGCTTTAGTAAAAAAAGTATTATTTTTTTGATTTTTTAAATAATTGGTTATTTTGTTTTTTAATTTCCCCATGGGTAACTCCTTAGTTATATAACTCACAGTCGCAGTATTAGGTTGCCAAACAAAAGAGTTTGGATCAAGAGATTATAATAGGCCCAATTAAAGTAGGGGTTTTGATCTATCAAGTTGATACTGAAAGATGGTTTTTTCTAATAGCTACTTGCTTTTATAAAAAAATAACTCCTATTTCTTTGCAAGAGCTTATCTTTTTTAACCATAAAACTCTGTAAATTTATTTTCCCGCAAAAACTGGTCTAGAAAAAACTTAGGGGAGATCGCAATTGATTGATTCTTTTTATTCTTGAGGC
>DYOP01000060.1:8218-13905 GCA_020720425.1 Bdellovibrio sp.
ATGGCCGTGCCTCAAGAATAAAAAGAATCAATCAATTGCGATCTGTACAAAATTTTTCAGCAGCAATTAGTTGTTATCCCCCGATGTTTGTTAACTCAAACATGGGTATCATAACGGCAAAAACAATAACACCAATGGCAAGTCCCATAATAACTAAAACCACCGGACCCATAAGTCCCGTAAGGGTTTCAATTTTGTTTTTGACTTGAAACTCAAAAGCTTCTGAAACGTGGGTTAACATATTTTCAAGATCCCCTGTTTTTTCGCCAATGCTTATCATATGAATGACAATTGGCGGAAACTGATTCGATTTTTTTAAGGGTCCCGCAATGCTTTCTCCCTCAGAAATATTATCTTTGGCCTGATCAATGGCTTCAGCGATAATATCATTATCAACCACATTTCGAACTGTTTGCATGGCAGCGATCATAGGCACTCCGCCAGTTAATAGCGTGGAGAGGGTGCGAGTAAATCGGGAAACGGCAACCATGCGGTTCATTTCGCCAAAAAGAGGCATTTGAAGCTGTATTTGATCCCACCTTCGTTTGCCCTCGGGGGTGGATTTCCATTGAGTAAAAAAAAGCCAAGAGGCAATGCCTACGCCTAAAAAAACAAACCAATAATTAATTAAAACGTTACTAATGCCAATGGTAACAAGGGTAACAAACGGAAGTTTAAGCTCGGGGAAGCTTTCAAAAACGACAACAATTTTAGGGATTACAAAAACAAATAAAAAAACAAGTAAGGACATGGTGACCGCAAGCATAATAACCGGATAGGTCAGGGCCCCTTTAACTTTGCTGCGCAGTTGGTTTTGTGACTCGGTAAATTCGGCCAAACGAAGTAATATAATATCTAAACTTCCCGACATCTCTCCGGCTTCGCACATCGAAGTGTAAATGGTATCAAAAATATTATTATATTTTAAAAGGGCTTTATAAAGCGGGGAGCCTTCGTTGACCATATTTTTAATGTCTGACATAGCCTCAGAAAGAGTCGGATTTTCAATTTGATCGGCAACGGCGCTCAGAGCGTCAACCAAGGGGATGTTAGCCTTTATTAAAGTTGAAAGCTGCCGAGTCATGAGGGCGAGATCAGAAACAGGAACTTTTTTTCGGCTTTTTTGAGCCGGTGAGCCTTTGCTCCTTGATTGAGTGGCCTTCTTTTTTTTATCTGTTAATTGGGTAACAAACAAACCCTCTTTTTTTAGCTTTAATTTAGCGGCTCTTATGCTTTCAGCATCAACAATCCCTTTTACGTTTTTGCCTGTTGTATTTAAACCCTGGTATTCAAAAATTGGCATATTTAACTTTCCCTTAAGGCTCTACGTAAAATTTTACCTACATTGGTTTTGGGTAACTCTGTTCTAAATTCAACATGCTTAGGGATTTTATAATTAGTTAGATAGTTTTTGCAAAAAGTAATAATTTCTGATTCGGTTAATGACTCATCTTTTTTAACAACAAAAACCTTGACGGCTTCTCCCGATTTTTCGTCAGCAATGCCAATGGCAGCGACCTCCAAAACCTTGGGGTGAGTGGCTACAACTTCTTCGACCTCATTTGGGTAAACATTAAACCCTGAAACAATAATCAGATCTTTTTTTCGATCCACAATTTTAAAGTAACCTTGTTCGTCCATGAGGGCTATATCTCCGGTTCTTAGCCAGCCATCGTTAAATATAACTTTAGCTGTTTCATCAGGTTTTTGCCAGTAACCTTTCATAACCTGAGGGCCTTTGATGCATAATTCTCCTGGAAAACCTGGGTTAATAAACTCATCGTTTTCGCCTAAAATGCAAATTTCAGTCGAAGGAATGGGTAACCCTATGGTGCCTAATTTGTCTAAATCTTTTTGGGCGGGGTTGCAACAAACCACGGGACTAGCTTCTGTAAGCCCATAACCTTCGACCAAAAAAGACTGAGTCAGATGATTCCATCTTTCGGCAACAGGTCTTTGTAAGGCCATAGCGCCCGCCACGCTTATTTTTAAATTTTTAAAATTTATTTTAGTAAAGTCTTTATGATTCATTAGGGCATTAAAAAGAGTGTTAACACCGACGACAACTGTAAATTTACTATTTCTTAGTGTTTTTATAAAACCATCGATATCTCGGGGGTTGGTAATTAGTTTATTTTTAGCTCCGTAGTTCATAAAGGTCAGACAATTCACTGTAAGCGAAAAGATATGGTATAAGGGTAACGCAGTAATTACAGTTTCTTGTCCTTTAGATAAAAGAGGTTTCATCCACTCTACGATTTGCAACATATTAGCAATTATATTTTGGTGAGTCAGCATGGCCCCTTTAGCCACACCTGTTGTTCCGCCTGTGTACTGTAAAAAGGCGATGTCTTGACTGTTAATTTGCGGAGCTTCGTAGGCGTACTGTGACCCTAATTCGAGAGTGTCTAAAAAACTAAGTGCTTGGGGAAGCTTGTAAGGGGGGATCATTTTTTTAACATGTTTAATTACGCTATTAATAACCCAATTTTTAGGAAATCCAAAAAGATCTCCCACTTCGGTAACAACCACAGAGCGAACTTGAGTTTGTTCAATAATTTGTTCAAGGTTACTCGCAAATTGAGCTAAAATAACAATAGCTAGGGCTCCTGAGTCTTTAAGCTGATGTTTCATTTCTGTTGGAGTATAAAGGGGGTTCATATTGACAATAACAAGTCCAGCTCTGAGAGCGCCAAAAAGGGCAATCGGATATTGCAATAAATTGGGTAACTGTATAGCAATGCGATCTCCTGGATTTAGGTCAAGCTCGTTTTGTAAAAAAGCGGCAAACTGTTTTGAATAATCATCTATTTGTTTAAAAGTTAGGGTTGAACCCATATTTTCAAAACAGGGAAGTGTGGGGTATTTTTCGAAGGCTTCATTTAATAGTTCAAGTATATTGCTATACTTAGACAAATCTATCTCATGCGAAACGAGTTTAGGATATTTTGAATGCCATATTTTATTTTCATAAGGATTTTGTGCAAACATAAGACCCTTTCAATAAAAAATTTATCTTGGTAATTGTCTAGGTCTTATTGTCAAAAGAGAATTGAAAATAGGCAAGCATTAAGGACAAGAAAAGGACAAGAAGAGGGCATTTGTCTTGTTTAAGTTTATTTTTTATTAAACCTCTACCTACGATGCCCTCTTCTTGGTGGTTGGTCTTAAATAATATTTAAGACACTTTGATGATTAAATTGAGTTACATCATGCCTTTATTTAGCATCAGTTATTCAATTTCAATGTGTTTTTCTAAATAGGTACCATCTCCACTTAAAAACCTTAGAGTGTGAGTGCCTTGAGTCATTTGCCCAAGGGTAATTTGTTTTGTAAAAGGAACTAAAACCATTAAACACATTCCGGGTTTAACCAAGGCAAAACTTTGAATTTGATGAAGCTGAGCTGTGGATGAATGATCAACTTCAGCCCTAGACCAGCGGTAACACCCATTCGGAAAAATTCCGCTAACCACGACATAAGCATCAGACTGAGAGTTTAATCCTGTGGGGATATAGGCGTCAGAAATGCCAATCATAACCTCTCTTGGTTGTTCGGGGAGGGCATCATTTTCTAGAGCCAATGCCTGCCCAACTCCATAGCCACTAATCCCAATAAAGGCGATCCATAATGCGAGTCGTTTCATAATACCTCCTTGTTATCCAGATCCAATGCGGAAAAGGATTTTGAACCTTTTCAGTAACACTTAAGGTAACAAGAATGGGGCCAATTAAAATAGCCCAAAACAAGGGGGATGTGTCAGGGTAACGGGGTAATTAAACGCAAAAGCCTAGTTATGTCTGGGGCTTTTTGACTCGACCGAAACGGTTTCGCGAACGACAACAATTTTTATTTGTCCAGGGTAACTTAATTCAGATTCGATTTTTTCAGAGATCAATTTCGCAACCTCTGCTGTTTTTAGGTCATCTAAAATATGACTGTCTACTTTGATTCGGCATTCCCTTCCGCCATTTAAAACAATGCAGTCATAAACTCCTTTAAAGCTTAAGGCGATGTTCTCAAGATCATTGATTTTTTGAGTATAAGTTTCTACGGTCGAGCGTCTTGCGCCAGGTCTGGCACCTGATACGGCATCTGAAGCAATCACCGCGTAAGCTAAGTGGGTCGAAGGGGTTTCGTCATAATGGTGGGCTCTAACGGCATGAACGACATCAGCTGATTCGCCCCACTTTTCGATAAATTGAGCACCAATAACGGCATGGCCCCCATCAAACTCATGGTCCATGGCCTTTCCTAAGTCATGGAGAAGGCCACTACGCCTTGCTTTTTTAAAATCGATATCGCCAAGTTCGCTAGCCATTAATCCCGAAAGCCAGCCAACCTCGGCACAATGGTAATATTGATTTTGAGTAAAAGAGTAACGGTATCTGAGGCTACCCATCATTTTTCGAATTTCAACATGAAGCCCCTGAAGCCCCAGTTCTTTGGCTAACAAATCCCCATCGCGTTTGATTTGCGAAAACAATTCTTTACGAATTTGAGTGGCATAGTTTTCAATTTTTGCAGGGGTTAGTTCTGATCTTTCTTTAAGGCACTTTTCTAATAGACGACGAGCGTATTCGCGTCTTACGGGGTCAAAGCCTCCAATAGCAATAAAATCTTGGTCTGCTTCAATAAGAATATCACAGCCAGTGACCTTGCTTATCGTTTTTTGATTGTTACCATTTGGGTCACAAAGTATTTGTCTTTGATAAGACTTTTCGGGGTTAAAGTAAACGGCAGGAATGCCCCTTTCCGAGCAGTAAGGACGATGAAAGCGCGACAGCATACGATTGAGATATTTTTTAGCTATCAAATCAGAGTGTTGCTGGGTGTATCTTTCAAAATCTAAGGTCCATTTTTGAAAATAGGATTGCCAGTGTTGAATTTCTTGTTGTTTGAGGTGGTCAATAAGTTCTTCTGAAGAGTGAGAGCTTTTTTTTGCTAATTCGTTAGTTAAATCATGAGTTAAAGAAACTTTTTGGGTTGCAAGGCCGTCAAGAGATTGCTTTTTTTGCAAAACGATATTGTTGTACTTATCAACTTTGCTTTGGCCTTCGCGGTACTGGGTATCAAGCTCTGTTTTTGTTTTTTCAAGAAGTTGCTTTTTTTCTTCGGCCAGGGTGAGCTTTTCTGTTATTTGAGTTTCTGTTTTTTGAAGGGATTGTTCATGGGGAGAAAAAATTTCTTGTTCAAGCTCTGTTGTTTTTTCTTTTAGGTCAAGCTCAACAAGTGCGAGATCCTCTTTTGCATCAGATAAAAGCTCCTGAGCCTCTTTATTGGCAGAGGCTAAGGCCCAGTAACGAAATAAAAATAAGCCTAAACTGCCAAATAAAAAAAAGCCAATAAAGCTTAAAAGTGTAGAATAAAAAAAAGAAAATTCTTGGGCAAACATAAAATTTAGTATTTCAATAAAGGGGCTAGATGTCACAACCCCATGCGCAACATCCAAGGTGAATCGACATTTTACGTATCGAGCGCCCTTGAAACGACTAAATTAGGACCTCAGCTTTCTTACTTTATCTGAATAATGTCTATAGGAGAGGTTCGTAATAGTGGCATTTTGATAAAATTGATAAGATTAATAAAACGGGAATACCAAATGGAATACCAAATGGAATATAAACTGAGTCAGTCTAGACACATCTTAAATAAACCTTGTCTGGACAATACTTGTCTGGACAATA
>DYOP01000136.1 GCA_020720425.1 Bdellovibrio sp.
TTAGTACATAAATTTGAATGATTAAAACTACTTATATTTGGTTATAATTGCGAAATAAACACCTTAAACATTACGCCTATCCAACAGATGGTCGTTTTGAGTTTATAATTGGTAAATAAAAAGAATGAATTTTAAAACACCCGTCTAATAAAAAGTACATCTACAATGGAATCACTAGCTGTTTTAGACCAATATAGGCTCAATTTTAATGCGGAAGGTTTACATGTTCTGAATATAAGCCTGGCTATCATTATGTTTGGCGTTTCTCTCGACATTAAATGGTCTAACTTTTTGACTATACTTGACCGCCCCAAATCGTTTATTGTTGGAATTGTATCGCAGTTTTTTTTACTCCCTGCCTTTACATTTTTGCTTGTAAGCTTAATTAAACCAACTGAGAGTGTCGCACTTGGGATGATTCTCGTGGCTTCATGTCCGGGAGGAAATATTTCGAACTTTATTTCTTCGCTTGCCAAAGCCAACATTGAACTTTCGATTAGTTTAACCGCTGTTTCAACTGTCATTACCGTATTTATGACCCCACTTAATTTCGCACTTTGGGGAGGAATGTATGTAGCACAATCCAATTTGTTACACCCCATTCAAATCGATTTCTGGCAAATGTTTCAAACAGTGGTTTTGATTTTAGCAATTCCATTGGTTTTAGGCTTTTCGTTTTCTCGTATTAAACCTCGCTGGGCCTTGAAGGTAAAAAAACCCATTCGTATTTTATCCTTAGTAATTTTTGCAGGCTTTATAGGCGTCGCTTTAGCCAACAACTTTGGTTTGTTTATCAAATACATACACCTTATTTTTTTATTGGTCTTGCTCCACAATGGTCTTGCCCTTTTGGTCGGTTATTCAATCTCAAGAAGTTTTAAACTGCCCTTTAAAGATCAAAAAACTGTGACTATCGAGACAGGTATCCAAAACTCAGGTTTGGCTTTGGTGCTAATTTTTAACCCTCAAATTTTTCCAGCCGACTTACAAATTGGAGGCATGGCATTTATTGCAGCTTGGTGGGGTATTTGGCATATGATTTCGGGTTTTTCGGTAGCCTACATTTGGAATAAAATCGAAAAAAAATCTATTTTCTAAACACTTCGTCCGGCATTTACATCAAACAACATACTTGATACCAAATATTTACAATCCAAAAAATATATTGACTGTTATATCCTTAAAAGCAAAGAAATGAGAAATTTTGGAATTGGATATCATTTTCTAAAAACCGTTATCAAGCTACCTTACTGGCTGTATTACGCGAAAATTGAGCATATTGGTATACAAAACATTCCCAAAAACCAGGCTGTCATTTTTGCACCAAATCATCAGAATGCAGTGATGGATCCGCTGGCACTTATTTACGCTATGCCGCAACAATTAGTTTTTTTAGCTAGAGGCGATGTTTTTAAAAATAAGTGGATTGCTAAAATATTGCATTTTTTTCGCATTATGCCTGTTTACAGAATGCGAGATGGCAAGAAAGAACTGGCAAAAAATCAACTTGTATTTGAGCAAGCAGCAAAATACATAGCCAATGGGGGTGCATTTTGCCTGTTTCCCGAAGCCGAACACAATTCTCATCGCAACTTAAAACCAATAAAGAAAGGCATACCTCGAGTTCTAGCTCAATTGTATTCTTCTAATCCAAACCAAGATATTGCTATCGTTCCAATAGGTATCTATTACAATAATAAAAACTCGTCGGGAGCCCATCTTAGAATTGAATTTGGGCCTTCGATTTCTACCATCGCTTGGGCCGAACGTTTAGCCAACGACGAGCACGAAGCCATGAACGAATTGGCTTCTAAAATGGAAGCGGCCATTAAACCACTCATTTTAAATATTCCAGAAAACAATAATTATCAGACCATTGAAGCCCTAAGGCTTATGAGTTTAAAGTTCCTCACCACAAAAGCTAACGCTAAACAGAATTCGTTTGTGTTTTCTAAGGCTTTAATCGAAGCATTACCCCAATCCCCTGAATACGATTCTATTTTAAAACAAGTTGATTTAATTGTTCGAGAAACTTCTAATGCAAATATACCATTAGACGAGCTGCTCAATGTCAATTTAAGGCAAGCCCGAAAGTACTTTTTAGGCACCATTTTAACTGGCTTGTTTTTATGGCCAAGTTATATAGTCAATGCACCTGTTATTTTTTTTACAACTTGGATGAGCCGTTCAGTTCTAAAAGACCCGCAATTTTTAAGTAGCATTCGGTTTATAACAGGTGCATTTTTAACGCCCCCCTATTTGGCTGGAATCAGCCTAATCTTTGCATTTTATCTCGTTAACTATCAGATATTGATAGCCTTTCCTCTATTGCTAATGTTCTC
>DYOP01000137.1 GCA_020720425.1 Bdellovibrio sp.
GAAACTGAACGGGAGGTAGCATGAGTAACAAATATAATAACGAAAAGCCCCTTGGTAACAATCAATTACGAGGCAAAACGAGGTCGTGTTGCTGCCCACCTAAAACGCTGGTTTCTGGAAACATATCATGGCGGCATGAAAACAACCGAAGTTCAGCCGTATCTTGATGAATTTGTTATTCGCTACAATCGGCGCACTTCAAAAAGTAGAGGCCTAGTTTTTCATAGAATGGTTGAAGCCGCTGTAAATTCAAAACCTCTTGCTAAATTACCGGCGTCAAGTGCATAGGTAGGCATTTTTTGGGTAAAACCATGTAACTATTAGGAAAAATCACTTTTCAGTAGCGACTATTAAAAACTAGTTACAAAAAATTGTTAACACTCCCAGATGTGCAAAATTAACTTCATTCAACTCATTTTCACAAAATATTTTACATTCTCAGAAAAAGCCACACTGAGTAATTATCTTTGCCATTAAATAGTTTTTTCCTTAAACTAGATCATCTAACTAAAATGATAAACTTTTCCAAGGAGGAAACAATGGAGACTCTTACAAAAGCTCAAAAAAAGGCAATTTTTTATCAACAGCTTATACTTGCTCTTTTAACAGTTTTTACTGTTTTAGTTGTAGGTGTAATTGTTTGGAAAGGTTACTAGCCTTTAGCTATTCCTAATTTTTCACCACAGTTAGAACAAAATTTTTGACTCTCATTTGCCTCTGCTCCGCAGGCAGGGCATTTTTTAATTTCGCTGTTTTGTTGCATCGGTGAAGTTTCTTTTTCTTCTAAATCAACAAAGCCATTTATATTCCATTTATCAATTTCTTTTAAAATTTTCCAAAAAAATAAGGTGTAATGAATTTCCCTTTTTTCAAATTGTAAAATAGGTTTGCCTTCGCTATTGGTTGCACGTTTTAAGTATACGCCCTTAGATTCAAGCAAACTAAAATGATCACTCTTAATAGATATTCCTTTGGTTTTTTGCACCTGGTCTAATACTTGGGCATAGTCTAAATTAATCAGACCTTTTTTATCTGGTTCGATTGACCTTCCTAAGTCATCAAACACAGATACTATTTGAAAGCAAATATCATCCACTTTTAAAAGATCTGGTTTTAATGCTTTAAAATAGTAATATTGATAGAACTCTATAAAAGACTGAAGCAGTCCCATTTCCCTAAGTTTTAAGGATACCAAAACATCCTCGCCTTCTTCTGGTTTATCTGGATTAGGACCCTTCACAGGCAGGGCTAATTTCAATTTAATTAAAATATTACTTACCTGTTCAATTTTTTTGGGTGACTCTAAAAATACACGCTGAGCATAGTTTTTTAAAACAAAGTAATCCACTTCCCATTCCCAATTAGCATCTGTAACTTTTGGATCATTCTGAACCTTCTGAGCTTTTTGATTGGCTGAATGAAAAAATGATCCAAAAATTTTTGACACCATATCATCAGGGCAAGGTGAGGAATCTGACTCCAATCTCTTTGATCTGGCCTCAGACAATAAAAGTTTATACCTTTCTGCCAATGATTTAACAATCAGCTTAAGGGGCTGACTTGCCTCAACCTGTTGTTTAAGCAAATCAACAGGAATCTCCACATATTTAACTTCTGACAAAGCATAAGCTGAAAACGTATGGGTAAGAGATCCAACTAAAGCTTGCTCTCCTAAAAATGAATTCGCCGTTACCGAAAAAAGTTCTAGTGGACGCTTTCGAATAAGGGCTGCCTGAACTTGCCCTCCCTGAATAAAAAATAGATGAGTAATCTTGTCACCCTCTTTAAAAAGAGTCTCACCCTTTTTAAGTGTTTTTGTCGACATATCTGACTTCCTTCTTAAATATTAAATCTCACAAATCATAAATCGCTTTGTAGCCTCACTCAAAATAGTATCATCATCGCATTGACTTACTCAAATCAGAATCTACTAGACCCAGGCAAACCTGGATATTCATAAATCGCAATCAACTATTTAACACCGATATTTAACTCCGTCTGTTCCGTCTCACTCAATTACTCCCCCATGTTTGTGGTCAAATATTAACTCAATTCCCAGATAGTCAGGACAACCTTTTTGACTAATTATTCCCAGACAAGTAGCCCCCTTTCTGGCCCTTCATTCCCAAATAAGAAGCCCCCATTGGACTCTCCGTTTCTAATTGATCGCGAATATCTCAATTATTTATTTAAAAACTTTCCATTTCTAATTGATCACGAACATCTCTATTATTTATTTCAAAAACTCTCCATTTCTAATTCTAGCGTGACTTTACTAAAGTTAGGGCCAAAAAATTTATAAACCATTGATTTTAA
>DYOP01000138.1 GCA_020720425.1 Bdellovibrio sp.
TGATTGACCTGATTGATTTGATCAAAATAATACTTTTTCATTTCTTCTTCTAAAATGGGATCAAAAGGCAGGTAACAATCTCTTAGAAGGCTGACCAGATCATAAGTGGCAGGCCCTAATCGCGCATCTTGAAAATCAATCATAAACATTTTATCGTTTACTATCATTAAGTTTCGGGAATGAAAATCTCGGTGGGTCACACGAGTTGAGTGCTTTTCAAGAATAAGACTTAGCTCATTAACATCTTTATCATATTGGCCGACTAAGTAGGGGTCATTTTTAAGCTCAAGCAAGCCTTCAAATAAATGAGTTTTGCTCCACTGCCATTCAAAATTATATTTTTCTTGATCAAACTTACGATTAAAAATAATCGAGGTTTTTTGGGTGAAGGCGCCCTGACCCTCTTGCAAGGGCTCACGGGGCGGCTGATTTACGCTTTCAAGCTGCTGCAAATGACATATCAAATCGATCGCTTTTTTGTAATATAATGTGGCCTTCTCTTTAGACAATTGATACGAGTCAATGCCTTCTAAATCCTGATTAGACCAGTTAAATTTGGGTAACAGCAAAGACTCTAAACTTTGATCCCCTAGATCTTGCTGAACAATTATCCCTTCTTCTGGAAAAGCGGCAACTACGCTTGGCATAGGTAAACCGCTCCGGCTTAAAAAACTTTGAATATTCAAAAAATCATTATCTTCTAAACAAAAAGGCTCTTGTTGCGACAAAACATAAGCTCCCGTTTGGGTAACTAATCTGTAATATCGGCGCGCCGAAGCGTCTGGCGTTAAAGGCGTCAGCTGGCCTTTTAAAAAATCATAGGAGGCAGTCTTATCATGAAGCAACTCTTGAATATCTAAAGACTTAACAAAACTCACCTCAGCTACCCTCGTCGTTTAGTGACAGACTTTGATTGCTTACTTTTAAGTAAATATTCATCGACTTGTTTTTGCGCAAGCTCCCAGCGATCTTTAGGTAACTCAACAAATGATCCCCGCACAATAGGCTCACGCCCTTTTCGCACTGGAGAATTGAGGTGGGGGTTAAATAATTGAGCGTAACGATCGTTGCCATCAAACCAGTTTAATAATAAAGAGTAGGGAATATCTATCTCTAGCTCAAGCTGTTTTGAATTAAGTGGTGCTGACCATGATACCGAACCAAAATACTGAGTCGCATTTTTTTCGATTTCTAAAATAGCCATAAAACTTGGATAAAAATTTCGAGAGGCAAAACCAAGCCCTTTGTTTTTACATCTTTTAAAGTCAGCCAAATCAGCAAGCTCTTTACTTTGACATCTTTTTACAAGTTTCTGAATTCCGTAGGGCCCATGATTATAGGCTGTTACCGCAAGCCTCCAGTCTTGGAGAAGTTCAAAATTTTTTTTCAAAACTCGGGCTGCAATAACTCCTGCTTTTTGAGGGGAATTGCGCAAATCCAATGATTTATTTTTTTTCTCTGAGGGATATAGCACCGAAGGCATAAGTTGCCACAAGCCACTGGCTCCGACCTTAGATCGAGCCATGACATTATATGAACTTTCAACAAAAGGCAGCCTTGAAAGCTCTTTAGGAAGCCCTAACTCTTGAAACATTTTTTCGTAATCTTCGAGATATCGACCAGAAAAATAAATCCCTTGAATCACCTTATCTTTTTGTCCCAACTGAAACCGCACTCTTTTGGCGGCTTGTTTATATAATTGAGGCTTATTAACCTCTCCAAAAAGTTTATATATGGCCAGCTCGTCAGGGGGCAGGTTATTAAAGTTTTTTCGTTTACCAAGCTTTAACAAAAGAGCTACCGTCGATTTTTTTTTCTTTTCAACAGCCTTTTTTCGCAAATGTTCTTTTTGGTAACGATTAATTTTTGAATCCGATGTAATCTCAGAAAAATCAAGTGATTCGTAAATAAAACTTAAGTCTTGGCTGTCGTGAATGACTCCTTGGTCTTGCGAGTACTGAGTATAAATTTTTAACCAAAACTCATATTGTGTTTTTAGTTCATCTGGAACTGTAAAAGCTTCGGGCGACCAGCCTAAGGCATTTTCTTGCCCCTGGTAACTGGGCTGCTTCCAAGCTTTTAAATCGGTTAACCCCAAAAATGGGTCTGTTGTATCCTCAATTTCTGTTGGACTATCTTGCTCTTCTTGCTCAGCCTCATTGTTTTCATATCCGCTTAAAATCGCCTTGTCTTGGGCTATCTCGCGCTTAATTATTGATTTTGGCTTAAGCCCATTAAGCTGATAATTTTGATCTGCAATTTCGTCAAAGCCAACAGCCCATAGTTGAATGGAATTAAATAAAATAGCGAGTAACA